>JANOPU010000050.1:0-37982 GCA_031422055.1 Ferruginibacter sp. | reverse complement strand
GAAACAGAAAATAAAGATTCAGGAACCAATTTTATTATTATATTACCTTATTAATTATTAATTTATTATGAAAATTTTAGTAGTTGACGATGAAATGGATGTAAAAGTTTTATTTGAACAACGTTTCAGAAAAGAGATCCGTGAAAATAAAGTTGAATTTGCATTTGCCTTTTCAGGAGAAGAAGCACTTATATATCTCAATAGTAATGAACATGAAGCCGTATTGATATTGTCAGATATCAACATGCCCGGAATGAGTGGCCTGGATCTGCTTGGAAAAATAAAACAAAAATATACCAAACCGGCACCGGTTGTTATGATGATAACTGCTTACGGTGATGATGAGAATTATACGATTGCAAAAAATTTGGGGGCAGATGACTTTTTAACTAAACCGGTTGACTTTACATTATTAAAAGAAAAACTGACACTAAATAACTGATGACAAAAATATTGGTTGCAGATGATGAAACAGACTTGGAATTACTCATCAAACAAAAATTCAGGCAGAAAATAAGGGAACAGCAATATGAATTCATTTTTGCTGTTAACGGCACTGATGCATTGGAAAAAATTCAGCAACATCCCGATATTGATATCGTTTTGAGTGATATCAACATGCCTGTCATGGATGGGTTAACATTACTCAGCAGGCTGAAAGAAACAAGTCCATTGATAAGATCGGTGATCGTTTCTGCTTATGGTGATATGGAAAATATCCGTACTGCTATGAACAGGGGTGCATTCGATTTTGTTACCAAACCAATAAATTTTGATGACCTTTCACTTACGATGGAAAAAACAATTTTACAGGTGGCCCAACTCCGCGAAACTTTACATGCCATAAAAGAAAATAACATACTAAAAATGTATGTAGATGAAACAGTACTCAAATTCATGGGCAGTCATGAATTCGAATCTTCTATCATGGCAAATGAAAATGTTGAAGCTACCGTTGTATTTATAGATATCTGCAGCTTTACTTCCATCAGTGAAACGGAGTCACCCGACAATGTGGTGAAACTGCTGAACAGCTATTTTGATATAATGGTGAAAGAGATCTTAGACCAGGGCGGTTATATTGATAAATTCATTGGTGATGCTGTCATGGCAGTGTTTCGTGGTAAGTTTCATCTGGATAAGGCCATTGATGCATGCCTTGCCGTTAGAACTCAGATTGAACAATTACCTCCACTTTTTGAAAATGTTTCTTTTAAACCAAATGTTTCTATTGGTATCAACAGCGGTGAAATGATCTCAGGTAATATCGGTTCTTCCAGTCTGCGCAGGTTAGATTATACAGTCATAGGCGATACTGTAAATACTGCACAACGGTTACAATCTTTTGCTGAACCCGGAAAGATCATTATCAGCGAAAGTTGTTACGAAAAAGTAAAAGAATCTTTCAATTGCCGTAAAGTGGGAGAAGAGACATTGAAACATAAAATGAAACCGGTAACGATCTATGAAGTATTGGATTGATCATTTCCAGTATCCCCGTCCGAACGGCGTTCAGCCGGGCGGGCAGCATCCAGTATCCAGTATCACTTCACTTCCTGCATATCAACCAATTTTTTATAAAATCCATTTTCATTGATCAGGCTGTCATGCGTTCCCCTTTCTACAATCTCTCCTTTTTGTAAAACAATGATCTCATCAGCATGTCGAATGGTGCTCAGGCGATGGGCAATTACAATGGAGGTACGGTTGCTCATCAGATTATTGATGGCATCCTGAACGAGCCTTTCACTTTCTGTATCCAAAGAAGATGTGGCTTCATCTAAAATTAATATCGGTGGATTTTTAAGGACCGCTCTGGCAATGGTCATGCGCTGGCGCTCTCCCCCACTGAGTTTAAGCCCACGATCGCCGATGTTGGTCTCATAACCTTCCTCCTTTGTTTCAATAAAATTAGCAGCATTGGCAATGACTGCCGCATTTACGATCTCATCTTTTGAAGCATTATCTTTAGCCAGTGCAATATTATTGGCAATGGTATCATTGAATAAAATGGCTTCCTGTGTAACGATACCCATCTGATTGCGGATAGAATGAAGGGTATAATTTTTTATATTCACTCCGTCAATCAACACTTCACCTTCACCAGCATCAATAAATCTTGGTATAAGATCGGCCAGTGTACTTTTTCCTGCTCCACTACTGCCTACAAGGGCTATCATTTTCCCTTTTTCAATGGTTAGGTTTATTTGCTTTAAAATGACAGCATCCTCATAACTAAAACTCACGTTTTTTAATTCTATTGAATGAGAAAAAGTTATTAATTCTTTAGCGTCGGGCATTTCTTTAATGCCTACATTTTCATTGATCAGGTTTTCTATCCGTTCTATACTTGCTGCACCTTTTTGAATATTATAAGATGCCGTAGATAAAGATTTCAGCGGTTGTATCAGCTGCGTAAAGATGGCGATATAAGCCAGAAAATCACCCGCATTTAATGTAAAGGATGGATCACCGCTTAATACCAGCCTGCCGCCGTACCAGAGTATACACAAAACCGCTGTAACTCCTAAAGCTTCTGAAACAGGCGAAGCCAGGTCTCTTCTTCTGTTTGCCCTGTTCTTTAAATGAAACATCGCATCATTTTCCTGCTCAAATTTTCTTTGTATCTTTTTTTCAGCATTAAATGCTTTGATGATCCTGATACCACCCAATGTTTCTTCAATAGTTGAAAAAAGTACTCCAAACTGTTGTAACACTTTTTTATTATCTTTTTTCAAAGAACGACCTATGCGTCCAAGAATAAAACCGGCAATGGGGAGAAAGATCACGAGGAATAACGTAAGCTGGGGACTTAAAATAACCATGTACACAAAAAACAAAATAATGGTAATAGGTTCGCGAAATAAACTTTCCAAAACACCAACGGTAGAACCTTCTACATCTGCCAGGTCGTTAGAAAGTTTACTCATGATATCCCCCTTTCGCTGCTCACTGAAATACCCGATCGGCAATTGCAAAATCTTTGAATACATACTGCTGCGCATATCATTTAATATCCTGTTTCTGATAGGATTTAAAAAATACATACTTAAATAAGCAAAAAGATTTTTTAGCAGAATGGCAGCAAATACAACAAAACATATTACTATAAGTGCTTTAATATTCCCACCAGGTTCATTGATTAATTCATATAACCATTCTTTGAAATAATTTATCGGATTCATTCCGCTGAAAAAACCGGTTCCGCTGATGGCTTTAAATGCATCACCTTGTTTAAAAATGAGCATTAAAAACGGGCTTAATAAGCCCAATGATAATACCCCAAATATTGCCGACAGGATATTAAACCCAAAATAGCTGATAACCAGTCTTGGATATTTTTTGATGTATTTGAAAATGGATAGTAAACTCTTCATGCTGGTAGTAAATATAAAAACTGATAAACCCTGCAAAGTAAGTAATTTTACAACGATAATAAAGCAAACATATGTTAGAGGGCAAAAGACAAAAACAAGTGGCATCTGTACTTGAAAAAGACCTGAATGAAATTTTTCAACGTCTGGGGCTATCTATGATGGATGGCGGAATGATCTCAATATCTTCTGTAAAGATCACTCCCGACTTGTTTGATGCAAGAATCTACCTTAGTTTTTTTAAAGTGAAAGACCCTGTTGAGGCATTAAAAAAAATTGAAGAAAGAAGCTGGGAAATAAAACGGGAGTTAACTGCAAGAGTCAGGCACCAGTTGCGCAGCATGCCTCAGCTTAACTTTTTTATTGATGACACATTGGAATATGTAGATAAAATGGAAAAGCTGTTTAAAGATATCAAAACAAGCGAAGACAAAAATCAAAATAAACCATAAGATAAATAATGTACCTCGTTTTTGCATGGCGGTATTTTAAAGGAAAAAAATCAGCCAATGCCATTAATATCATTTCATGGGTTACAACCGGTGTTATAGCTTTTGCTACCTGCTGCCAGATACTGGTGCTTAGTGTTTTCAACGGATTTGAAGACCTGGTAAAATCTTTGTATTCTTCTTTCTATCCTGACCTTAAAATGGTACCGGCAAAAGGTAAAACATTTCAATTGACAGGAGCACAGCTTTCACAGATCAGTCAACAACCCACAATTCAGCATTTCTCATTAATAGCTGAAGAAAAAGCCATGCTAAAAAATAATGATGCACAAGCTGTTGTTTATATAAAAGGGGTAGATGATAATTATTCAAAAGTCAGTGGTGTTCCATCAAAGCTTATCAAAGGAAAATTCAATACAGGTACCACAGATAACCCGCAGCTTATTGTAGGGGCAGGTATTCAATATGCAACCGGAATTACACTGAACGAAGCTTTTGCACCGGAGCAATTAACGGTTATATTACCAAAAAAAAACGTCAGTAGTAATGATCCATTTCAATCACTGAGTGAAGGAAATGCATCTGCTGCTGCCGTTTTTGCCATACAACAGGATTTCGATAATAAATATGCCATAACCAATATTGGATTTATAAAGCAACAAATGGGCCTTACTGAAAATGAATACACTTCTGCAGAAATTAAATTAAAATGGAAGGCAGACATAAAAGAAAGCCAGTCTTCTTTACAAACCTTACTCGGAACAAAATATTCTGTTCAAACAAAATACCAGCAAAACAGTAATCTGTACAGTACCATGAAACTCGAAAAATGGGCGATCTATGCTGTTCTTACGCTAATATTGATCATTGCTGCTTTTAATATGATCAGTGCGCTTACTATGTTAGTACTGGAAAAAAAGCAGGATATCGCCATTCTTCAAAGTATGGGAAGTACTTCATCACAAATAAAAAAAATATTTTTAACAGAGGGTATTTTGCTTGCAGGTATCGGAGCGGCTTTGGGAATAATACTGGCAACAATGATCTGCTTGTTACAGGTAAAATATAAGTTGATCAAATTGCAGGGTGGTTCTTTCCTGATAGATTATTTCCCCGTTAAATTAATTGCTTCAGATTTTTTACTGGTAGCAGGTACTTCCATCGCGATCGCTCTAATCGCATCCTGGTTCCCGGCATTCAAGGCAGCTAATCAACCATTGGAATTACGTTAATATTTAAATTTTAATTGAACATTGATTGTTGCATATTGAACATTCATTTCTGAAATATTCAATTTGCAATGTTCAATTCTCAATATTCAAATGTAAAATAACACAATTTAATAATCCCCCAAAGTTTCAGGTAACTGCTCCAATGCTTTTTTTAATTGCTCGTCATTGGGTGCAATTCCATGCCATTCATGGCTTCCTTCCATAAAATCAACGCCTTTCCCCATACTCGTTCTCATTAATATTACAACAGGTTTTCCTTTACCCAATAAGCTCTTTGCTTTTTCTAATCCGGCTACAACAGCATCCATATCATTTCCTTCCATTTCCATTACTTCCCAACCAAAAGCCTCGAATTTTGCGTGTAAGTTTCCAAGATTCATTACATCATTTGTAGAACCGTCAATTTGCTGCCCGTTCCAATCGATTGTTGCAATTAGATTATCCATTTTTTTATGCGCAGCAAACATAATTGCTTCCCAATTTTGGCCTTCATCCAGCTCGCCATCTCCGTGTAGGGAATAGACGATATTATTATCATTATTTAATTTTTTTGCATATGCGGCACCAATAGCTACACTCATGCCCTGCCCCAATGAACCACTGGCTACTCTAATTCCGGGAAGTTCTTCATGTGTGGTAGGATGCCCCTGCAGGCGACTGTTAATTTTCCTGAATGTTGATAACTCTTGTAGCGGGAAATAACCACTTCTGGCTAAAGCACTGTAAAAAAGTGGAGAAATATGCCCGTTACTCAGAAAAAAAAGGTCCTCTCCAATGCCATCCATTTTAAAATCGGGATTGTGCTTCATGATCTTAAAATAAAGTGCTGTCATGTAATCTGCACATCCCAAAGAACCTCCGGGATGCCCACTCTGTACAGCATGTACCATTCTTACAATATCCCTTCTGATCTGTGTAGCAATATCTTTTAGGTCTGCCATCATATATATTTTTTTATTAAATACCTGTTGAATTTTGCTGCAAACGTACTTCAATTCGATACAGGTTCAAAAGAAAAAAATATTTTCGCACAATGTCTTAATAATAAGTTCTTTAATATGCCGTTATTTAATTGCATATTTGCAATAGTTCTGTTATATATATGAAATAATACATTCAAAAGGCAGTTCCTTAGAATTTTTATTATTAAAATTCGCTCAGCGAAACATATTTGATACTTTTGTAAACATGACTGTTTTAAACCAATTGCATGGATAATATCTTACTTACCACAGCGCTTTCGTTTCTCATAACGTTTTTCGCTATCCCTGTTATTATTCAGGTTGCAAAAGATAAAAAACTCTTTGATGAACCTGATGAGCGGAAAGTTCATAAAGCTGTTATTCCAACTTTAGGTGGCCTTGGGATTTTTGCCGGTTTTATTGTTGCAACACTTATGGGTGTTCCACAAGGAATTACAACAGAACTTCAATACTTTGCTGCAGCTTCTATAGTGATATTCTTTTTGGGAATGAAAGATGATATCCTGGTTTTATCTGCCAGCAAAAAATTCATTGGCCAGCTAATTGCTGCAGGTATCCTGATTAAGTTTGCCGGAGTACAAATAACTAATATGCATGGTTTTTTAGGCATTTATGAAATACCTCATTTTGCCAGCATCGCACTTTCATTATTTACAATAATTGTAATAACCAATTCTTTTAATTTAATTGATGGAATTGATGGATTGGCTGGAAGTCTGGGCCTGTTAACTACCATTATATTCGGAACTTACTTTTTTTATATTGGTCAATTAGCCTATGCGGTAATGGCATTTGCGTTAGCCGGAAGCCTTATCAGCTTTTTGATATACAACTTTTCGCCTGCTAAGATTTTTATGGGTGATACCGGTTCATTATTACTCGGATTGATCAATTCAATACTTGTTATTAAATTCATTACACTGGCCGAAACGCCTGGAATTAATTTACCAATAGCGGCTGCTCCTGCCATTGGGTTTGCTATTTTAATGATCCCGTTATTCGACACCCTGAGGGTTTTTGGCTTAAGAATACTCGATCGCAGGTCTCCTTTTAGCCCTGACAGAACACATGTTCACCATTTCTTATTGGACATTGGTTTTTCCCATAAAAAGATCACCCTTTCCTGCGTAAGTTTAAATATTATTTTTATTGGCATGGCTTATAGCTTACGAAACTTAGGTACCACATTCGTTATGGGTATTTTATTGTTAACCGGTTTCTTATTTATCGGACTTATCTATTATCTCCGTCAAAAAAACAAAGCCATTTCTGTTGATGAAATAGTAGAAAATGAAGTGAGAAAATCTCATAAAATCCTGACTCTTTCGCCAGAAACAGTTGAAGTAGAATAATACTTTTTATTACTTTTTCTTTCCTCATTCTGTATAATTTAAAAAACGACCATTTTATAATAGTAGTTTTTTATAGCTTTGCAGCCAATTCAAATCATTATGTCAGAAGATCTAACAAAAATATTGGCAGATACAGAATCTGCTATGAAAAAGGCTATTAATCACCTGGAAGCTGAATTAGTTAAGATACGTGCCGGTAAGGCAAGTCCAACAATGTTGGATGGTATTATGGTAGATTATTATGGAAATCCCACTGCCATAAACCAGGTTGCCAATGTATCTGCTCAGGATGCACGTACTATTACAGTGCAACCATGGGAAAAGAATATGCTGCAACATATCGAAAGGGCCATTACTGCAGCAAATATTGGTATCAATCCGCAAAATGATGGAAGCGTGATCCGTTTATTCCTTCCTCCACTTACAGAAGAAAGAAGAAAAGAACTGGTAAAAAAATGCAACCATGAAGGCGAAAATGGCAGAATATCTATTAGAAATATCCGCAGGGATGGGATTGAGCATATTAAAAAATTACAAAAAGACGGTTTAAGTGAAGACGCCTGCAAAGACGCCGAAAAAGAAGCGCAGGATATTACTGATAAATTCATTGGATTGGTAGAAAAACACCTCGAGGCAAAAGAAAAAGAAATAATGGTTGTGTAGCACATCTTTATTTTTTATTCAAACTATCTTCAACAAAATCAAGGATGCAAATATTTCCGGTAACTGATACAGCAGGCAGCAACAGCTTTCTAAAAGTTCCGTTGCTAATCTATAAAAATGATCCAAACTGGATCAGGTCTCTTGACAAAGATATTCATGAAGTTTTTGATGAACATAAGAATAAAGCCTTTCGATTTGGAAAAATAATACGCTGGATATTAAAAGACGATGAAGGAAATACAATTGGACGTATCGCGGCATTCGTAAATAAAAAATATAAGAATAAAGGGGATGATATTCCGGTTGGTTGTATCGGATTTTTTGAATGTATCAATAACCAGGAAGCTGCTGACTTATTATTGGATAATGCAAAACACTGGCTTATACAACAAGGCATGGAAGCAATGGATGGGCCCGTAAATTTTGGTGAGCGTGATCGTTGGTGGGGCATGATAACCAAAGGATATACTGAACCGCTTTATTGTATGAATTACAACCCGCCGTATTATGTAACACTTTTTGAGAACTATGGTTTCAAACCATTTTATAACCAGATCTGCTTTGGACTGGATGCTACAGTAAGGGTTTCAAAAAAAGTTCTCGAAAGACATAAGGCACTTGAATCTAATCCGGATATCAGTTTCAGCATAATCAATAAAAATAACCTTGAAAAATATGCGGTAGATTTTGTGGAAGTATACAATAAAGCCTGGGCTGGCCACGGCGGATTAAAAGAACTTAGCAAAGAACAGGTTATGCTGATGTTTAAAAAGATGAAACCTGTAATGGATGAAAACGTTATTTATTTTGCATACCACAAAGGGGTAGCTATTTGCATGTTTGTGAACCTGCCGGATATCAACCAATATTTTAAACACTTTAATGGTAAGTTTGGTTTATTACAAAAACTGGAATTTTTATGGCGGCAGAAGTTCAGGAAATCAAGAAAATTTGTTGGAATGGTATTTGGCACCGTTCCGGAATGGCAGGGCACTGGTATTGATGCTTACATTATTGCTGAATGTGAGAAGATCGTTCAAAAGCCACCACAGCATTATTTAGAATATGAAATGCAATGGATCGGCGATTTTAATACAAAAATGGTCAATGTTGCAGAAAGCCTGGGTGAAACTTACCGCAGCAGACAATTAACCACTTTCAGATATATTTTTGACCGTACGAAAGAGTTTAAAAGACACCCGATGCTGGCATAACCCTACCCTGCTTTGTCATTCCGACGAAGGAGGAATCTCATGAGATGCTTCGTACCTCAGCATGACAATTAAAACGAAAAAAATTGTAATTAATAATTTAGATTTGCCTCTAACAACAATCAATATTTCAACTATTGTTCTTCAATTATTATGGATAAATTTATTGTTTCAGCAAGAAAATACCGGCCGCAGAATTTCAACACAGTCATAGGTCAGGCGCATATTACTACTACGCTTAAAAATGCCATTAACAACAATCAACTGGCACATGCATTTTTATTTTGCGGACCACGGGGTGTAGGTAAAACAACCTGTGCCCGAATCCTGGCAAAAACGATCAATTGCGAAAACCGTACAAAAGAAGGTGAAGCATGTAATACCTGCAATAGTTGTGTTTCCTTTGATAACGGAATTTCATTAAATATACATGAACTGGATGCAGCCAGCAATAATTCTGTTGATGATATCAGAACACTGGTGGAACAGGTGCGCTTTGCTCCACAAGCCGGCAAATACAAAGTGTATATCGTAGATGAGGTTCATATGCTTAGTGCCAATGCATTCAATGCTTTTTTAAAAACACTGGAAGAACCACCACCCTTTGCTATTTTCATCCTTGCTACCACTGAAAAACATAAGATTCTGCCAACGATATTAAGTCGCTGCCAGATATTCGATTTTAAACGTATAACCATTGCCGATACGGTAGAACACTTAGTGGAAATTTGTGAAAAAGAAAATATTACTGCTGAAAAAATCGCCCTTCATGTCATCGCCCAAAAGAGTGAAGGCTGTATGAGAGATGCATTGAGCATTCTGGATAAAATTGTAAGTTTTACAAGCGGCCATTTAACTTATGCCAATACCCTTGAACATCTTAATATTTTAGACGAAGATTATTATTTTAAATTACTCGACCAGATGCAACAGCAGCAACTGGCTGAAGCTTTGTTGTTATTTGATGAGATCAATCAAAAAGGATTTGAAGGCGATACATTGCTGGAGGGCTTTGCTGAATTCATCAGGAATATGCTCGTTAGTAAAGATGTAAAAGCGGCTATCTTACTCGATGTTGCAGATGATTTCAAACAGAAATATTTACAATATGCTCAACAGGTTTCTACCGGTTGGCTTATTGCTGCATTAAATATTCTGAATGATGCTATTATTAATTACAAACAAAGCCGCAATAAGAGACTTCATATTGAAATGCTTATTATTAAACTAAGTTATCTGCAACAGGCTGTAACGTTTATTTCGAATGAGGAAGGGTTTACTAAAAAAAAAGTTACTGAAATTGCCAAAGCAGTTTCATTCAGATCGTTACCCATTATCAAATTAAAAGAAACTAAAATTCACGCCCCTGCCGATAAACGGATTTCCAAAGAACATAAAGTTTCATTGATCATTGAAGATACCGGTCATGATAAAGATCAGCCAACGTTCACCAATAAAACAAAAGTTGAAGAACCTCAAAAGCCAAAGACAAAGTTTGGCTCCCTGGCAAAGATCAGAGAACAGATAACGATAAAAAATCAAAACAATGAAAGCAGTTTTAAACCATTATCAGAAGAATTGTTACAAAATGCCTGGAATGGTTTTATAGAGTTACTGGTGCAGAAAAAAAATCACTCTGCAGTTACTAATTTTAACATGTCAATTCTTAAAGTTTTAGATGAGAATAGTTTTGAAATTATTACTCAAAGCAATATGCAACTAAAATTCATTGAAGCAGAACGGCCGGAGTTGATACATTATATGCAACTGTACTTTAATAACCGTTTGCTAAAATACCAGTTAACAGTTATTGAAAGTGAAGTTAAATCTGATCATAATGATAAACCCCTTAATTCAAAACAACAATACCAGTTTCTGTCAGAAGAATATCCACTTATCAAAGAATTGAAAGACCGGCTTAAATTAGAATTGGATTTTTAATTATCTCTATTGTATTATACCGAATATAAACAGTATTTAGTCCAAAGCAACTTTAGGTCGGCATAATACCATCTAAGATTTCCACATAGTCCTTTGGACTACTTAGTAAATCAAGATGATATTACCTGAAGAATAGAGAACCGCTGAAATACAAAGAAAATTGAGTTTAAACAGAGGTAACCAGTTTTCCTGTTTTTGCATTAATTTCGGGTACTAATTAATAAACAAAGAAAATTATATTATGGCAGAAGTGATACGCATGCCGCTGTTGAGCGATACGATGACCGAGGGAAAGATAGTAACCTGGAATAAAAAAGTAGGCGATAAGGTGAAAAGCGATGATGTATTGGCTGATGTAGAAACGGATAAAGCCACTATGGAAATAAACGGTTATGTGGATGGAACTTTATTATACATTGGTGTTCCGGCCGGAGAAGCCGCAAAAATAAACCAGGTAATAGCTATTATTGGAAAAGAAGGTGAAGATTACAAATCCTTATTAAAAGAAGATGCTGCTCCCGAAAGCCCTCTTTCAACTTCTGCATCAGTTGAAAAAGTTGTTGCGCAAGATGTAAATGTGAGTCCGCAACAAATTGAAATTAGCAATGGATCAAATGAAAGGATAAAAGCTTCGCCACTTGCAAAAAAATTAGCAGATGAAAAAGGCATTGACATCGCAAAAATAAACGGTAGTGGCGATGGCGGGCGTGTTACAAAAAAGGATGTGGATGATTATAAAGTATTGTCAACCGAAAACAAACAATCGGCTGGCGAAAACAAAAATGCCGCAGTCCCTGTATTTATGTCATCCGGCGAAGAAGGCCATACAGATGTGCAGCTTACTCAAATGCGTAAGATCATAGCCAAACGCTTATCTGAAAGTAAATTCAGTGCACCGCATTTTTACCTCAGTATGGAAATGAACATGGACAATGCTATAACAGCACGCAATGCCATGAATGAAGTTAGCCCGGTAAAAATATCTTTCAATGACCTGATCATAAAAGCATGTGCCAGTGCTTTACGGTTACACCCCGACGTTAACAGTAGCTGGATGCCTGCCCGCGCCGGTTCGGACGAGGGAGATTTTATCCGCCAGAATCATCACATACACATTGGTTCTGCACTGGCACTACCCGAAGGTTTGATTGTACCGGTGATAAAATTTGCTGATCAAAAAACATTGTCACAGATAGCTGCTGAAACAAAAATGCTATATGCAAAGGCAAAAGATAAAAAGATACAACCAGCAGAATTCACCGGAAACACATTCACCATTTCCAATCTTGGTATGCTCGACATAGAAGAATTTACTGCCATCATAAATCCACCCGACAGTTGTATTCTGGCTATTGGTAATATCAGGGAAAAAGTTATACGAAAGAATGGTATTTTTGATGTAACCAATGTGATGAAAGTAACCTTAAGTTGCGATCATCGAAGTGTGGATGGAGCAGTTGGTGCTGCTTTTTTACAAACGTTGAAAAAATATCTCGAAAATCCGATTACAATGTTGGTTTAAATTAAATCATATTCATAATAAATACTGGACCGTTTTGTTCAGTATTTTTTTGCCTGGAATTTTAAGCTTCAACAAAAACCTGCTTTTACTTCTTCTTCATAAATCGAATTGTTATTTAAAAGATATTATTATTAAAATTTACCGTAAAAAGTATCAATTATTCTAATTTGCACCCGAATGGATAACCATCCGATCATATTATTCGATGCTGTTTGCAATCTTTGTAATAATTCTGTGCAATATGTAATTAAGCATGATCCACATGCATTTTTTACATTCGCTTCGCTTCAGGGAGAAACGGGACAACAGTTGTTGAAAAAAAATGGACTTTCTACCAATGATCTGAATTCTTTTGTGCTTATCATTAATAACAAAGTTCTTACACGATCGGCTGCAGCACTAAACGTAGCAAGGCATCTGGGCGGGTTTACGAAATTGCTCTATGGTTTTATTATTGTACCTGCTTTCATTAGGGATGCTGTTTATAATATCATCGCGAAAAATCGGTATAAATGGTTTGGGAAAAAAGAAACCTGTATGTTACCAACTCCAGAATTGAGTTCAAGGTTCTTAAATTAATTTTATAACATGAAGAAAACACTGGTATTGGGCGCATCAGAAAATACGGAAAGATATAGTAACGTTGCTGTTAAAAAACTTGTAGCGCACAGTCATCCCGTTTTCGCTATTGGAAAAAAAGCAGGAATGATCGGTAACATTCCTATCATCACAGAAAAAAAGATCGTGGAAGATATAGATACGGTAACATTATATCTTAACCCCTTACATCAAAAACCGTTTTATGATTATATCATTGCACTAAAACCAAAAAGGATCATTTTCAACCCCGGTACAGAAAATGAAGAACTGGAATTGTTGGCCATTAAAAACGGAATTAAAACAATGGAAGCCTGCACATTAGTTATGCTCAGCACTTCTCAATATTAAAATAAATTACTATTTGGCGATCTTTTCTTTTCTGATTTTTTATTATTTACACACTAAGCAAGACAATAGAGCGTTTAAGTTATTAGAGTTTAATCCAAACATCTAAGAATAAAAAACACCTATATGAAAACGCTTACTAACTCAATGTTGGCAATAGTACTTTGCCTGACTACTTCAACCGGCTTTTCTCAAACTTCATCGGTATCGAAACCAGCAATATTCGGGAGTTTCCCCAATACAATTGATTGTGCTGTTTCTACATTTACCAACGCTTTTAACTTAAAAGAAGGTCAACATATCGTACTCTCATTTTCAGATAATTTTATATT
The DNA here is from genome assembly GCA_031422055.1 of Ferruginibacter sp. Lineage (GTDB taxonomy): Bacteria > Bacteroidota > Bacteroidia > Chitinophagales > Chitinophagaceae > Ferruginibacter. The sequence continues at coordinate 23,978 of JANOPU010000050.1, read as the reverse complement.
CTCCGGAACCGTTACAAGCAATGTAGTAAAATACAGTAACCTTCAAAGTATAACGATACAATCTGACGAGTCAGAAAAAACCATATTTCATTTATCAAAACAAATAAATGATGACAATAGTTACAATTATGTAGGAAGGATATTGAATCCGACAGCATCTGATGCCTACCAGATAAAAAAAGACTTTGCAGGGAATTATAAATTTGTAAAATTAGAAACAGAAAAAGTATTGCAGGAGTGTATTCAGAAATAAAATCCGTTTTATAGTATCCAAATTGTTTGCCGGCATTATGCGGCATTAAATCCTACTGAAATGAAAAACTTTACCTACCTCAAATTATTGCTATTCGCTTTATTTATTTCGTTTAATTCATATAGTTTACCAAAGCTTAGCAGTTTGCCTGCTGCATCTGCAACCATATTTTTAGATTTCGATGGCCATAAAGTGATAGGTACCGCATGGAATGGTGGCGCACCGATTTTTTGTGCAGCCAGTGGGATGAACGATGCACAGATCACAGAGATTTTTAATAGGGTATCTGAAGATTACAGGCCATTCAATATCAATATTACAACTGATTCAACAAAATTCTTATCCGCACCTTTAAATAAAAGAATACGGATCATTATAACTCCTACCAGTAGCTGGACATCAGGTGTTGGCGGTATTTCATATATTGGTTCATTTACATGGGGTGATGACACACCGGGTTTTGTTTTTTGCGACAGGCTCGGGCCAAACAGCCCTAAATATGTAGCTGAATGTTGCTCGCATGAAAGCGGTCATAGCGTTGGTTTATCGCATCAATCAACTTATAATTCAAATTGTGTATTAACAGAAACCTATTGTATGGGTTCGGGCTCAGGCCAGGTTGGATGGGCCCCAATTATGGGTAACAGTTACTATAAAAATATGACTGGTTGGAATGATGGTCCCACTCCTTATGGATGCTCAAATACACAGGATAATTTAACCACCATTTGTTCTCAAAATGGTTTTACATACCGTACAGATGATTATGCCGAAAATTTAAATACAAGCGCTTATGATCTCACACCAGGTTCATTTAGTGTAGATGGAATCATAACAACAAGCAACGATAAAGATGCATTTAAATACATTGTAACGCAACCTGTGAATTTTCACATGGATGCCATTCCCTTCAATATAGGCGGAAACTATATAGGTGCAAACCTTGATATGAAGATCATACTTTATAACGGCGCTTCCATTATAAATACCTATGATCCTGCATCAACGATGAGTATAACCATCGACACCATTTTAAATGCTGGTACTTATTATATTGTTGTTGATGGTACAGGTAATTCAAATACCGGTAATTATGGAAGCCTTGGTTCATATAAGCTTATTGGGTTTAACGGACCATTACCCATTCATGATATCATTCTTAATGGAAACACAGTAAAAGATAAACACTTGTTGAATTGGAATGTAATCGCAGATGAGCCAATAAAAAATCAATTGTTAGAAGTTTCTTCCGATGGTATACTATTTAAACCAGTATCATCGTTAAATGGATCAGTGAAGTCGTTCAGTTATGCTCCTTATAATAACAGTACACTTTTTTACCGCTTAAAAGTTACCTCAGTAATAGATGAAACTGCTTTTTCAAATATCATTGCGCTCCGGGGAGCCGGAAGATCAGAAAAATTATTTTCGGTGTCAACCTTTATTCAAAATGAAATTGTAGTAAATGCTTTTGAGTATTACAAATTCATGTTATCAGATGCTAAAGGTACAATGATAGCCACAGGAACAGGCAATAAAGGCATCAACAAAATAAATGTAAATAATAAACCGGGTGGTATATACATACTACAATTATTCAATGGAAACGAAAAACAAACAGAACGAATTATAAAACAGTAAGGTAGATTCATGTGTAAGTTAGGGATCAGCGTTAGGGGCTGGTCCCTTTTTTTGTGCACATAACCCAACCTATCTTCTATCTCCTATCTCCTATCTGCCGCCTTTCCACATATGCACAATTCATATAAATAACCATAAAATAACTTTCAGTATGACGATATTTTTCATAACTTTAGAAAACCCCATTTTATGTTATGGAGAAAATTCAATGGAGATCTTATTCAACTTCCGATTAAAGATGCTGTAGAAAATACTATCAAAAGAGAAACAGCATTGGGTTACAAATTAAAAGTTTGTATTGGTACCGATAGCCAGGTAAAAGGAAAGGATACTGAATTTGCAACTGTGATCGTTTTTTTGCGGGAAGGACATGGAGGATTCATGTTCATACACAATGAAAAAACGATCATCAAATACAGCATTAAAGAAAGAATGCTTGTAGAAGTAGCCAAGAGTATTGAAATTGCTTATGAACTCTGCAATCTTTTTACATTGTATGATGTAGACATGGAAGTTCATGCCGACATCAATACCAATCCTCACTTTAAAAGCAATGAAGCACTCCGTGAAGCAATGGGGTATATCCTTGGAATGGGATTTGCATTTAAAGCAAAACCGGAAGCATTTGCCAGCAGCAGTTGTGCCAACAAAGTTGTTAATTAAACAACAGGTTTTTTAACGGCCTCATTCGTTTCATCAATAAATGAAAGTATTTTTGCTTTGCCCGATTTTTTAACAGCGCTGGTTACAAAGTGTTGAGGCAAGAACTGCCAGGTCCTTTTCATGGCTTCTAAAAAGTCTTTTACATTTTTACTAACGGTACGCTGATTCTCTTTATCAGATTTTGTAAACACAAGGCAAAAAGGGATCTGCCATATTTTTAAATTTTCCAGAAAATCAATATCTATTTGTTGAGGGCTGTGACGTGCATCAATTAATACAAATACCATAGTAAGGTTCTCACGCTTGCGCAAATAATTCTCAATCATTTGCTCCCACCTTCTTCTGCTTCGCTGGCTAACTTTGGCAAAACCATAACCGGGTAAATCAACCAGGTACCATTTAAATGTATTTATCTTTTTCTTTCCGTCAGATTCATCTACACTACTGATAATTTCAAAATGATTGATCAATTGTGTTTTTCCCGGAGAACCTGAAGTTTTTGCAAGTTTATCATTGTCACAGATCATATTGATTAATGAAGATTTGCCAACATTACTTCTGCCAATAAAAGCATATTCGGGTTTATCCGGTACGGGGCATTTCTCATAATCAGGGCTGCTGACAATATAAACTGCTTTCTTGATGTTCATTTAACAAAATTGAAACACAAAAATACTCTTTATTAAGCCAAGATAATATTTGCCGTATGACCAAATTACTTAAACAACTTATATTTGCATAATTCTATGGCAAATTATGAACATGACAGCATTGTACCGAATAATGATTCGACACTAAGCAAGAAAGAACAGGTTGCAGGCATGTTTGACGACATTGCCGATAATTATGATTTTTTAAACAGGTTTTTAAGCGGGGGAATTGACATTAGCTGGCGAAAAAAAGCTATTGGTCAATTAAAAGCACTTGACCCGAAATTAATACTCGATGTTGCAACAGGTACAGCTGATGTTGCAATCATGTCGTCACGAATACTCAAGCCGGTTAAAATTACCGGTATTGATATCAGCGACGGTATGTTGAAAATAGGCAGAAATAAAATTTCAAAATTGGGTTTACAAAGCACTATTGAACTGTTAAATGGAGATAGTGAAGCAATAAATTTTTTAGACAATACGTTTGACGCAGTAACAGTAGCTTTTGGAGTGAGAAATTTTCAACATCTTGAAAATGGTTTACATGAAATTAAACGGGTTCTAAAACCAGGTGGAAAATTGGTAGTTCTTGAATTTAGTAAACCCCGTATTCCTTTTTTAAGATCTTTATACAATTTTTACATGAAAACTGTTACCCCCGGATTGGGTAAGTTTTTTTCAAAAAACCGTGATGCGTATAAATATCTCGATGAATCTATTAAGAAATTTCCTGAAGGAAAAAAATTTATTGCTATCCTGGATCAACTCGGATATAAAAAAACTTATTACAAACCACTGAGCCTTGGAATATGCAGCATCTATTGCGGAGAAAAATAATTCATATTATTATACCGGTGTTGATGTTTCCGTCAATTGCATTTACTCAATTGCGTGAAGTATTGAACCTGGAAGACCATGATGATAAATCTTTTCATTTTGGCATACATTTAGGTGTAAACCGTTCGCATTTCCGTTTTTCACATAACCCGCTTTTTTTGCAACGAGATAGTATCATGACTGTTGAAAGTATCAACAGTACCGGTATAAATCTTGCCTGGTTGGTGAACCTACGTCTTGGCGAGCACTTTGATTTAAGAACATACCCACTTAGTCTTGTATTTACTGAAAAGGCTTTTCTTTATCAATTAAAATACCCTGATATACCTGCAGGAGAAAGCAAGGAAGTATTGAAAAAAATACAAGGTATTACATTAGCCTTGCCTTTACAAGTAAAATTTTCCAGTGACCGTATTAAGAATTTTAAAGTGTATATGATGGCTGGCGGAAGAATTGAATATGACCTTGCTGCGAATGCCGGTTCAAAAAATGCAGGTAATCTGATTAAACTAAAACCGCTTGATTATGGAATTGACGGATCAATAGGTTTTCATTTTTACTTTCCTTATTTCGTATTTACTCCCGAAGTAAAATTTGGTTGGGGTATGTCCAATCTGCATAGCAGGGATCCTGACCTTAAATATTCAAATGTTATTGATAAGGTTAATTCCCGAACACTCACTTTCTCTATTACAGTAGAATAAATTCCTGTTGGATTATCTCAAAGTTTTATTGTACTTTTTTAAAATCATTTTGAGGAATCTGCCGTATTGCAATTATATCATCTTGATTTACTAAGTAGTCCAAAAGACTATGTGAAAATCTTAGATGGTATTATACCGACCTAAAGTTGCTTTGGACTAAATACTGTTTATATTCGGTATTATATTATCATGGATATTTATCATACCTGCCTCATGACTGGTTAGTTAAACATTTGAAATCAACTCATCAATGAAGGGCTATCTTAAAAATCGTAAGCTCTTTTAGAGATATTCCAACGGATACCCGCACTGATCATTGTACTATTGGAAGAACCGGGGACGGTAGCCAGATTAAAATTCCGCTGTTGAATCGATCCTTCAAAGAATAGATTCTCTCTGAATTCATAAGAAATGTTTAACAATCCGTTAAAGCAGGTTGCTTTATTTCCACTTCCGATCTCATACCCGGTATCATTCGAACGCGTTGTATAAACCTTGAAAGGATCACTTCCAAAATTCTGTCCGGCAGTATCAAGGCCCTGATAATAATATATCAGCCTGGCATTGATATACCATTTTGGTGTGGGCTGATAATTAACAATTCCAATAAATTCCTGGAAGTTTGCACCCAACGGGTGAGCCAGCGGTTGGTTGTAATGCGTATAATTTCCTATTGTATTTTTATGTGCATACGTAAATGGTCTTACCCTATTCATTTCACCCTGAACGTCGAGGTTTTTTATTCCAAAAGCATCAATATATTTTACACCAAGCTGAATGCCGTATTTATTTACCCAATTGGATGGATCATTTTTTACCTTAGATAAAATAAATTCATCTAAAATAAACTGTCCGTAAAATTGTAAGGTATGCGCAACATTGGCTTTAAAATCAAATCCTCCGACTGCATTATCCGGGCTGCCAACAGTACCTTCTATGTGCCTGTAAAAAATGATGGGGTTCAGGTATTGAAAATCAAAACGATTTTTCCGTCCGAAAATAACACCCTCAAATAATCCAATATTTAACCACTTAGTTACATTCATACTCAGGTGATGCATCGCTGCATATTTTCTGTCAAGTAATGTATCAGATCCTTTTGCAAACTGTGGCATTAATTCCATAAATAAATTCTGATAGTTGATTTTCCATATTTTAGTATTAAGCTTCAGAAAAAGATTACTATTTCCCCAATCGCTCAGAAATAAACTGCGGTAACCATCTCCAATAAAATTCCTATCATAACCGAATTGAATGTCAATATATTTTGCAACATTAAAAGTTAAATAGCCTCTTGCATCAAAATAATCCACCGCATTACTTTTAAAATTTTTGTAGAAGCCTACTCCGGGAACTGCTTCCAGAGAATCTACTTTTTGTTGAAAATATTTAGGGCCCCGTTCCTGATTATCAGTAATTGTTGAAGAAAAACCTACTTTATTTGCAATCATTCCCCTTACGGTAACGCCCTTAGTGTTTACAAATACAGCTTCGTTATTATCTGTTTCCCTTCCATATTGAAACAATAACACAGGATTGACCACCAAAAAGAAGTCTTTGGTATTTACTTCAAGCATATTGGGTTTCGTTTTAAAGAATGCTTTTAAGATGGGCCTTTTACTTTTTGCATAATCCATAGGCCTTTTTACCCATTCGCTGTTATTCATCAATAATCTTTTCAAATTATATTCATCAATCTTACTCAGATCAAGGTCTGCCCATGCTTTATATTTAGCTAATTCAGTAGAATCATATAATCCCAAGCGTGAACTGTCAATAAATAAAGTTTCATCAACGATAGCTTTTCTGCTAAACGGCTTAACAGACGAAAAATTGAGGTTTGTGTTCTTTCGTTGCTTAATTTCAAACCTTTCTACAAAACGATACTCCTTAGACCCCTGAGTAAGATAAGTGGATTGAGCCCCTGCAGTAAATGGGCAAACAAAAAGGAAAAGTTTGATAATGGTTTTAATAATTTGCATTTAGTTTTGTATTTAATAAACAATCATTAATTCAAGATATGCAAAATTACCTTTTTAAAAACATCTCAGTAGTAAATGAAGGGAAAATTCTATGTTTGGATGTATTAACCAGTGGCGAACGCATAGAAAAAATAGATACACAGATCAATGTAAAACAAAAAATAAATGAAATAAATGGAGAAGGGAAACATTTATTTCCCGGTGTTATTGACGACCAGGTTCATTTCAGGGAACCAGGGCTGACACATAAGGCAACAATACATACAGAAAGCAGAGCTGCAGTAGCCGGCGGGGTTACCAGCTTTATGGAGATGCCCAATACGATCCCCAATGCACTTACTTTAAATTTGCTGGAAGACAAATATAAAATTGCATCAAAAAACTCCCTGGCTAATTATTCATTTTTTATGGGAGTAAGCAATGATAATGCAGATGAAGTGCTCCGAACAAATAAATTCAAAACATCCATTTGTGGTGTTAAGATATTCATGGGTAGCAGCACCGGTAATATGCTGGTAGATAACCATGCTACCCTCAACAGGATCTTTGCTGAAAGTGAAATGCTCATTGCAACGCATTGTGAAGACGAAAGGATCTGCCGAAGAAATTATGAACTGGTAAAAACTGAAAAAAATATTTTATCCCCTGCAGACCACCCTTTGATAAGAAATGATGAAGCTTGTTTTGAATCTTCATTAGTTGCCATAAAGTTTGCACAGAAGTATAACACCCGCCTTCACATCCTGCATATTAGTACCGAAAAAGAATTGCAGTTATTTGGCAACATGATGCCATTGAAAGACAAAAGAATTACTGCTGAAGTATGTGTACATCATCTGCATTTTACCGCTGATGATTATGCAACGCTTGGTTATAAAATAAAATGCAACCCTGCTATAAAATCTTCTAATAATAAAAAAGCTTTGTGGGAAGCCCTGCTGGATGACAGGCTCGACGTCATTGCTACAGACCATGCACCACATTTATTATCTGAAAAAGGTCCCTCTTATGAGAATGCTTATGCAGGTTTACCATTGGTACAGCATGGTTTATCATTGATGCTTTACTACAACAGCCTGGGAAATATTTCTTTGGAAAAAATTGCCGAAAAAATGAGCCATGCAGTTGCAACCTGTTTTAATATAAAAGAACGCGGTTTTATCAGGGAAGGATATTATGCCGATTTGGTCGTTGCAGATCTGAATAAACAAACTACGGTGAATGCAGAAAGTATTTTATACAAATGCGGTTGGAGCCCACTGTTGGATTTTAAATTCCCGGCAACCATTTGCAATACTTTTGTGAATGGCCATTTGGTTTATGGAAATGGGTTGGTAAATGAATCTGTGATGGGGCAAAGATTACTTTTTACCCGCTGATCTTTGTGCTGCCTAGAGCCTTTGTGCCTTTGTGGCAATAGAATTCAGAGACACAAAGACAGGAAAGTTCACAAAGAAAAATAGAATATTTCAAATGGAAATAGATAAAACAACATTAAGCGATCTTTCAATATTTAATACAGAAGAGGGGTTTTCTATTTATAATTACCTGGATCAAACACTTACGAGTAATGGTAAACTGCAATTAAAGAATAATCTAAGTACACCCCTCATCAGTATTGAAGCCATTACAGGAATACAGGAAACATTAATGCTTATTTTAAACCTGCAGGGTCAATGGCCAAAACGGATCAGCAATGGTTCAATCATGGTTATAGAACGCTTTTATGATAACAATATTGATCCTATTCCGGCATCCGTATCATCATTTAATGCATACAGTTATAAGCTATTACACAGTCCTGATTTTTCCCTGATCAAATATTCTGTTACCCATTGCTTTGACTTTATTAAAGGAATGAAACAACTGATCCGTATTTTTTTGAATGACCTCTGCCCTGCCCCACTTAAAAAATTATTAGTGGAAGCAAAAAAGATCACAGATAATGAAGCCTTTAATATCCTGGAATCAAATGATCATGCATCTGCCATTCCAATTCCACAATTATTGCAACTCGGCCATTTTATTTTGTATAAATTTAAAATGAATATGCTTGGCTTGCTTAACATTCATGCTCAATTGGATGCATGGTATGGAATGGCTATGGCTGTTAAGAAGTATGATCTGGTTTTTCCAAAATTTGTTGATTCATCACAACCATTCATTGAGGCAGCTGGCCTTTTTCATATTTTACTGCCAAAACCGGTTGCCTATGATGTAGTAATGAACCGGCAGACAAATTTTTTATTTTTAACCGGCGCCAATATGGCCGGTAAAAGTACTTTTATAAAATCAGTAGGTTCAGCAGTTTTCCTGGCACATATAGGCATGGGAGTTCCGGCAAAAAAAATGGAACTGAGTTTATTTGATGGCATGCTGAGCAATATAAATGTGATAGACAATATTGCAAAAGGTGAAAGCTATTTTTTCAATGAAGTACAACGCATCAAGGCTACTATTCAAAAAGTAAATGACGGGCGCAAATGGCTGATACTGATAGACGAGTTATTTAAAGGAACAAACGTACAGGATGCCATGAAATGCAGCAGCACCGTAATTGAGGGATTGCTTAAAATAAAAAATTCCCTTTTCATTCTTTCTACCCATCTATATGAAATTGCAGAAGCATTAAAAATACACCCCAATATCAAATTCAATTATTTTGAAACTACGGTAGAAGATGACCAACTCTTTTTCAATTACCAGTTGCGTGAAGGGATCAGCAATGACAGGCTTGGATATTTGATATTGAAGAAGGAAGGGGTGGTGAAAATGCTGGAGAATTTATAATTTGTTACATTTTTAGTGATTCACAGATTCTTTTTAAACATTCAAAATCCGTTCATTCTTCGTTATCAGTATATCCAAATTACAAAGTTGTAAAGCTCACTTCATTTCCATAAGCTGTTCCTTCACTATTGGTAGCATAGGCCCGCACATAATAAGTTGTTGTTGCACTAAGCCCGGTTAAGCTACTGATAAATGAACCTGTTCCGTTGCTATCCGTTGTATGGTTTCCGGTTGCGATGGGATTAATTGTTGTACTCCAACAAACCCCACGTGCTGTTACCGGGGCTCCTCCATCTAAGCTTATATTGCCACCGCATGTTGCAGTGGAAGCCGTAATGGCTGTCACAATTGAAGTGGTTAATGCAGGTAAAGTTATAACAGGGATATTTGTTATAAAACTAACTTCATTTCCATAAGAAGTACCGACACTATTTATAGCATAAGCCCGAACATAATATTTAACTGCAGGAGTGAGTCCTGAAATATTGCTGTGAAATGATCCTTTACCGCCGGCTTCTGTGCTATGATTTCCTGTTAAGATTGGATTTGAGGTAGTGCTCCAACAAACGCCACGGACCGTTACTGTTGCACCGCCATCTGAACTTACATCACCTCCACATCTTGCAGATATCGTTGTTATGGATGTAGCGGCAGAAGTGTTTAGTAAAGGTAAGGATGGGATTAAAGGAAATGGAGGGTTATCAGTTTTACTACAAGAAAGAAAGATGGCAAAACCGTAAATTATGATTAATGTTTTTTTCATTTGTTTCTCTTTTATCAATATAAATATACTTAATAAGTAATAAAAATAAGGTTCTGTTACCGGAGGTCGCAAATTGTGTCCTCCAATTGTCGCAACTTAACTTGCAGTTTCATTTGGAATGTCAGGTTTTGGATAGGTTTTTAATTAGTCATAATGTTTAAAGCCAATTTTATTTTTAGCTGGTAGAGGCTTCTGTTGTTTTTCAATAAGTGCTTTTAGCACTATAAAAATATTTTCAATGTCTTTGCTGTTACCTTTTACTTCTTTTTCTAGTTTTACCAGTTGCAGTAATATTTCTTTATGGGTAAATGCGTATTCCCGCAGCTTTGTAAATACCCGTATTATTCTGATATTTACCTCTATGGCTGTTTTGCTATTTAAAATACTGGACAGCATTGCTACTCCTTGTTCTGTAAATACATTTGGCCTATACCTTGCACCTCCCCAACTTGAGGTCACAAATTGTGACCTCAAGTTTTGCCACTCCTTTTCGCTTAAAGCAAACATGAAATCTTTTGGAAATCGTGCTACATTTCTTTTTATACTTTGATTAAAAACTTTTGTTTCAACACAGTACATTTCAGCTAAATCACTGTCGAACATAACTTTCTCACCACGAATTATATAAATCCTATTCAGTATTTTATGCTCAATTTCCAGGATTTGCAATTCTTTCTTTGCCATTTTTATAATTTACAAATAATTGGAGGCTGCATGTTGCAGCCGCCAATTATCAATTCGCACACGAATTAAAATTATTTACGCTACAATTATTCAATTTCAACCGGGTATTTTCCACAATTTCCACCAGTTAAAATCTCCTTCGAAAGCGATGTAAACAACATTTTTTTATTCGCTAATTTTTTAATCTTTACCTATGCTTGTAAAAACATTTGGCAGTGCGGTGTATGGCGTAGAAGCGATTACTATCACTGTAGAAGTAAACGTAAACAACCAGGGGCAGCATTATTTTATTGTTGGTCTTCCGGATAATGCTGTTAAAGAAAGTTTACAAAGGGTTGAAAGTGCCATCAAAAGTAATCACTTATATATGCCCCGTACAAAACTAGTGGTTAACCTGGCTCCTGCCGACATAAAAAAAAGTGGCTCCGCATTTGATCTGCCTATTGCCATCGGTACATTGGGTGCCACAGACCAGATAGCAAATCCTGAAAAATTATCAAAATATGTTATCATGGGTGAATTGAGTTTAGACGGTACCGTTAAATCTATCAAAGGTGCCCTGCCCATTGCCATACAAGCCCGCAAAGAAGGATTTGAAGGCTTCATCGTTCCGGCAGCAAATGCAAGGGAGGCTGCCATGGTCAACAATTTAAAAGTTTATGGAGTTGAGCATCTGAATGATGTTATTGAGTTTTTTAAAGATGAAAACTCGATTAAACCAACTTATGTTAATACAAGAGAAGAATTTGCCCATGCTCAAACAGATTTTGATATTGACTTTTGTGATGTAAAGGGCCAGGAAAATATAAAGCGTGCGTTAGAAATTGCTGCTGCAGGGGGGCACAATGCTATATTGATTGGCCCACCGGGAGCAGGAAAAACAATGCTGGCAAAAAGACTACCTACTATTTTACCTCCGCTTTCTTTAGAAGAAGCCCTGGAAACTACAAAAATTCATAGTGTTGCAGGTAAATTACCCGAGAATGCAACGTTAGTGTGTAAACGCCCTTTCAGGAGTCCGCATCATACTATTTCGGATGTAGCTTTGGTTGGTGGTGGTGGCAATCCTCAACCCGGCGAAATTTCTCTGGCACATAATGGTGTATTGTTTCTGGATGAATTACCCGAATTTAAAAGAACGGTACTGGAAGTGATGAGGCAACCCATGGAAGAAAGAAAAGTCACCATCTCCCGCGCAAAAATTGCATTGGATTTTCCTGCCAGCTTTATGCTGATAGCCAGTATGAACCCTTGCCCATGCGGTTACTTCAATCACCCTGATAGAGATTGTACCTGCCCGCCGGGAGGAGTACAAAAATATTTAAATAAAATTTCCGGGCCTCTGTTAGACAGGATCGACCTTCATGTAGAAGTAACACCTGTGGCTTTTGAAGAATTATCATCGGAACAAAAATTTGAAAAAAGTTGCTTTATCAGAGAACGTGTTATTAAAGCACGTGAAATTCAGACGTTAAGATACGAACACAATGATGGCGTATATGCAAATGCACACATGAGCAGTAAGATGCTAAAAGAAATATGTACAATAAATACTGCCAGTCAACACCTACTAAAAACAGCCATGGAAAAATTAAACCTGTCTGCCAGGGCTTACGACCGTATTTTAAAAGTAAGCCGCACGATAGCAGATCTTTCATCTTGCACAGATATTAAACCAGAACACCTTGCTGAAGCTATTCAATACAGAAGTTTGGACAGGGAGGGTTGGGGGGCGTAAAACAAGTTTATAGTTCTTAGTTTATAGTTGAATTTCATTGAATTCCCACATTTAAAAACTTCATATACCTAATAATACTCAAAGCGAAATAATAACTAAGAACTATGAACTTAGAACTAATTGACTTTTTTTCCGAAATTGTATATTATTTGATACATAGAAATATTTCAATGTATTTTTGCAAAACTATTTCCTTCAAATTTTACAAATAGTAATCATAAATATTTTTTGATGAAAATTTTATTACAATACCTGAAACCATATAAATGGCTGGTGGTGCTGACTTTAACCCTTGCGTCAATCAATATTGGTTTTTCATTGATAGACCCTATACTGTTGGGTAAACTGATCAACCTGGCAAACAGTCACCAGAGCAGTACAGAACCTTTTAGCTGGAACAGATTCTTCAACGCTTTTTCCTGGAATAAACCGGGTGTTTGGTTTATCCTTGTTTGTTCTATTTCTGTTGCCATGATCAGCCGCATTGCAAAGAATTTTCAGGATTATTTTTTGAATGTGGTGATACAAAAATTCGGCGCCAAGGTTTTTACCGATGGCTTGCAACACGCCATGAAACTTCCTTACCAGCAGTTTGAAGATCAGCGAAGTGGTGAAACACTTTCTGTATTAACTAAAGTGCGTTCTGATGTAGAGAAATTCATGATCAATTTCATCAACATTCTTTTTGGCGTGATCATAGGCGTGATCTTTGTTTTTGTATATGCCGCCGTTTTTATTCACTGGAGTATTCCCATTGCCTATCTGGTTGGTATTTTCTTTCTTACCATTATTACAAACTATTTAAGCAAGAAGATCAAGATAATTCAAAAGCATATCGTTGGTGAAACAACCGCACTGGCAGGTTCTACAACAGAATCCCTTCGAAATATTGAACTGGTTAAAAGTCTTGGTCTTACTGAACAGGAAGTTGTCAGGTTGAATAAAAACACTTATAAGATTTTAGGCCTTGAATTAAAAAAAGTAAAACGGATCAGAAGTATCAGTTTCATTCAGGGCACCATGGTGAATACCTTGCGCCAGGTGATCTTATTTATTTTGATGTGGCTCATTTTTAAAAATGAAATGGATGCAGGCCAGTTGGTTACCATGCAGATATTTTCTTTCTTTGTTTTTGGTCCGTTGCAGGAGATCGGGAATATTTTACTTTCATACCGGGAAGCTGAAGCGTCATTAAATAATTTTCACAACCTGATGGAAAAGGCTCCTGAACCGGAACCGGCAAATCCAAAACCATTATACAATATTGAAACTTTGTCTTTTAATGAGGTTTCTTTCAAACACCAGACTGCTTCACAAAAAGCCATTGACAATATTAGTTTTAAAGCAAGTGCTGGTGAAACTATTGCATTTGTTGGTCCCTCAGGTTCAGGCAAGTCTACCCTGATGAAATTATTGGTTGGATTATACCGGCCACAGGAAGGGAAAATTTTATACAACGGTTTAGATGAAACTGAAATACATTTTGATGACCTGCGTAAACAGATTGGTTTTGTTACACAGGATACTAACCTTTTCAGTGGAACTATAAAAGAAAACCTTGTATTCGTTAACCCTTCAGCAACGGATGCAGAACTAAATGATGTATTGGATAAAGCCAGTTGTACCAATTTGATATCAAGGGCAGAAAAAGGATTGGATACCATGATCGGTGAAGGTGGCTTAAAATTATCGGGAGGAGAAAAACAACGGTTGTCCATTGCACGTGCATTGTTGCGTAAACCGCATTTACTAATTTTTGATGAAGCAACATCTGCATTAGATTCTTTAACAGAAGAAGAAATAACCAATACCATAAAAGATATTTCATCACAAAAAGAACAGATCACAATCCTAATAGCTCACCGGTTAAGTACTATCATGCATGCCGACAGGATCTATGTATTGGAAAAAGGTGATGTTGTAGAAACAGGAACACATGAAAACCTATTGGTTGAAAAGGGATTGTATTATGCCATGTGGAGACAACAGATCGGAGAAAGAAAGAAAATAGCAACGATAGTTCCTGCTAAATAATAAATATTAACCTCACCCCTCTCCAAAGGAGAGGGAGATAGAATCTTTTATAATCAGATGCTTGTTTAAACCTAAAGTATTTTGGATAACTGCAAAGACAGATTATTTTAAACTCAGTTTTTTATTAAATACCTTTGCAGCATGAAGGATGAAAAAAGGCCAACTCCAAATTATTACTGGAGTATGCTCACAATGAAATGTCCCCGTTGCAGAAGAGGCCCGATGTTCAAAGACAGCAATGCATATAGAAAACTAACCCTGAAACACATATTCGAAATGCCGGATCATTGCCCGGTATGCAATCAAAAATATGATCTTGAACTAGGCTTTTGGTATGGAACTGCTTATGTAAGTTATGCATTAGCGGTAGCACTTTCTGTGAGTACTTTTGTTGCCTGGCTGGTACTCATCGGCGTATCAACCGAAGATAACAGGATCTTTTACTGGCTTGGAACAAATGCAGTATTGTTGGTGGTTTTACAACCCTGGCTGATGCGGCTTAGCAGGGTCGTTTATATGCGCTTCTTTATACGCTATGATAAAGATTATGAGGTTACAAAGCCCAAAGAATTTGAATAGATCATTTATCACCAGGTTTAAATATATCAGAGAAAATATTTCCTGCACTTAATTCTTCTATATCTTCCAGAATGATCTCTATTGACTTGGTGCTTTGAATAATTTCCAACAATGATATCAAAATAGAGACAAGCAAAAATAACAAGCTGCCTGCAAATATCCAGTATGCCAGTTGTGTCCAGTTACTAAAAATTGCATACATACACAATACACAACATAAAAAACTTAGTACACCCAAACTTTGCATATACCTGATCAGGTTCAACCGTGACCGCAGATTTTTTAATTGCAAAACAAGATTTTTATTGTTCTCCCCTTTTAGGTATTCAGAATGCAGTTGTCGAACCAATGATGCCAGTGATAAAAAACGATTTGTATAAGCCAGCATCAATAAAGTTATGGCAGGAAAAAGTAATGCAGGTGTGTTGATGTTTATTTCTATCATGTTACAAAGTAATAAATTTTGAGCAATAAAAATATACAGGAGTTTATTTCAGATTACTTAGCAAATACTAAGGAGGCATAATGAATTTTACCGCAGAGAATGGAGTTAATAGAGAAAACGCAAAGCAGTAAAAAAATGATTGATATCTCTGCGTTACCTCCTGCTTCTCTTGTTCTCTGCGGTTAAAGCAAATTATTTCACACTATTTTTTCAACACAATACTCAAAGGAATATTTAGCTTCACACTGAAATTCCGGCCCATATTGTAAATACCTGTTCTTCCGGTTGATAAATTTTCAGCCGCATATTTCAACCGGCTTAAATGATTCTGATAAGCAACATCTGCAATATTGGTTGCAATGAAATGGATGTTCAGTAACTGTTGCCCTTTCTTATTTACAATATCTGTTCCTATACCAGCATTTAAAATAGTATAAGCTGCAGTAGTGGTCTCGGTATTGTATGCAGTAAAAGGATTTGATTGCCTGAATGTATTTTCAACCTCAAACTTTACATACAAATTTTTCAGCAAACCAATCGGTTTATTAAAATCACCTCTTAATTCAGTTAGTAATTTTGGAGCAGGTATAAAGGGAAGGTTATTGGTTCCCTCAATGCTTTCTTTTAATTTACCTGATACCAGTGAAAAAGTATTTTGTATATGTAACCAGTCCAACGGATGCGGATGAATATCCAATGTTGCTTCCAAACCGGTAAGACGAGCAGCCCGCTGATCAAACTTAAATGCAGTAAGCAAGTCTCCATTTACATCAATAGTGGAATCACCTCCGCCAATGGCTGCCAGTTTACGGTAAAAGATAAAATTGTTGAAGTTATTGTAGTAACCGGCAAGGTTAAATGAAAAATGTTCATTGTTAAATTCAATGGCCGCATCAAATTGCGTACTGATCTCGCTTTCCAGGTTATTATCACCATACTCATACCGGGTAGTTCCTTCATGAGCTCCATTAGAGGCAAGTTCAGGAATACCCGGTGCCCTGAATGCCCTGGCTATATTCATTTTAATATTGATCGTTCTGGTTGCCTGGTAAGTTGCACCAATACTTCCCGAAAAATTTGAAAATGATTTGGTAAATGCTGATCCTTTAACAGCACCGGCATCGAGTAAATTTTTTACATCAATATTTCTTGAATCAAATCTGGCGCCACCGCTTATGGTAAGTTTTTTAAACTCCTTTTGCAAAAAACCATACCCGCCAACGTCAGTTAAACTGTAATCCGGGATCAGTTGTTCCACTCCCCTATTTTTATTATCCTGTTGCATACCGTTAATGCCGATGGATGGCTTCCAGCCATAAGTTTCTTTAAAATGAAACTGTGTAGTATATGTTATTGTTTTCAGATCAAAGAACAAAGCTCTTTCATTCAGATCATCGGGGTTGCCGAATTCTTCCCGCTGGTTGTGTTGCCAGCCAATATTGATCGCCAACCGGTTTTTCCCGATCTTAAAACTGTTATCGGTAGCCATTTTAAAATGCCGGATATGCTGGTAAGGAATTTGGGGTGAGGTACTTTTAAAATCATCTTCAGTGGCCCTGACAACAGAACCACCGGCAATAGCTTTTACAAAATATCCATCAGCATCTCTCTCCCCTTCTACCAACCCCGCTTTTAAATTAAAACTACTCAATAAAAAATGGCTAAATCCCCATGCACCGTTGTAACCAACATACCCGCCAAAATTCTTTTCATTGAATTTAGAATTGAATAAATAACCATCATATTTATTCTGGTAGTCGGCCGCTGCCTTTGTGGTGCCATAAATATTCCAGTTGAAACCATTCATATTACCTGCCATATTTCCATACAAACTTCTTAAACGATTATTGGATTGATAATTAGTGCCTGCATTTATTTTTATGGTATTTGACTGTATAGGTAAATTGGTAATAATATTGATCACACCTGCCATGGCATCACTGCCATACACCAATGAGGCCGGACCTTTCAGTATCTCTACTTTATTTACACTGGCTTCATCTATTTCAATTCCATGTTCATCGCCCCATTGTTGCCCTTCCTGTCGAACACCATCATTGATGGTAAGCACCCGGTTATAACCCAATCCCCTGATCAGCGGTTTGGAAATGGCAGGTCCCGTTGAAAGAGATGAAACGCCTGCTTTCCTGGTTATGGCATCAATAATATTTGTAGAAGTACTTTGCAAAAGATCCTCCTTTCTTAACACAGAAACCTGGAACGGAATCTTTTTTAATTGTGTTGCTTTGGTTACCCCTGTAACGATCACAGCATTGTTCTCAATGATTGATTCATTAAGAAAAAAATCTTTTTTAGTATCTCCTTTGATATTGATATTTTCTGCAATGGTTGTATACCCGATATGCGAAACCTCTACCAAATGAACACCCTCGCTGATATTTATGATAAAGAATTCACCTTTTGAATTTGTATTACTTCCCATCTTAATATCGGCGATATAAATAGATGCTCCCTGTATGGGTGATCCTGTTTTTGCATCTTTTACTACACCACTAAAACTTCCTTTCAATAGTGGAGTCGTTTCAAAAGATTTTGCAGTAAAAGAAAAAGTAGTGCTTATATATAAAAGAAGAATAATTTTTTTCATAATAAATTGTTTAAAATGATGTTTGATTTGACCTGTGGAGTTAAATTGGTAACAGATATACCAATTATCAGCAACGCATTGCACAGTCGAAAAATAAAAAGTCACAGAATAAAATAAACTATTAAACAATAGCCGGCGGTCCCCGTAAGTCGGAGTAATAATGATCGATAGAAGAAAGACAGGTTGCTGTTCTTTCCGTATAATGTGAATAATGAATGAGCTTTTGAATTTCAGATCCGGATGAAGTTTCTGTAAATGGAGAAGTTGCAACTATACTATTGCAATCGCAATTAAATCCAACCTGGTTGTATTGTAGTCTGTCGTTATTCTTTTTTGAAGGCTGATCTTTATGGTGAGCAGAGATATTATGCAAGACCAACTTAGGAGTAATACTCAACAGGAACGTACATAAAAGCAGTACGCCGATAAAATTTTTAAAGATGGTATGTTGTTGTATATTTTTGATACGTTGTTGCAAATTACACTTTTCATTTTATATCAGAAATAAAATAATATTTTAGAGATACTTGTTTTTCAAAAAATAAGTATTTAGTATGTATATTTCAACATCCAAATAAATATGACTTTCCCTCTTTTATTCATCAGGCTGAAACAATTACAAAGAGAAATAAACGGTCTTGGTTTATATGTTCTCCCACTTGGTGCAATTGCAGGATACATTGCCTATATTTTTTTTAAACAATTTGAAGAAGGGCAACATGCTTATTACCCAATTATTGTGTTAACATTTGTCTGTATTTGTATACAATTTTATCGCCAAGACAAATCTTTTATATATAAACATATTGCAATCCCCCATTTCCAAATATTCTTGGAATATGTAGCATTGACTTTACTATTTTCCATTTCAAGCCTTTTTACAAAAAGCTGGTATTATTATCCCCTATTATTACTGTTGTTGTTTTGTATCCCAGTAATGAAATTGCAATTCAGGCAAAAAACAGTTTTAAAAAATCTTTCCTCGCTTATTTCTCCAAATAATTTTGAGTGGATAAGCGGTTTCAGGAAACAATACATTTCTTTTATTTGTTTATATGGTTTAGCAATCGCTTTTTGCTGGTTTAAAATAATACCTATTCTACTATTATGGTTTTTAACAATACTGATCACTTCATTTCATACCGAATGTGAATCTATTCTCATATTAAGAGAACAAGCTAAATCACCCGGAAAATTTCTGTTACATAAACTTAAAGTCAACAGCATTTATATCCTTATTTTATACACGCCATTGATAATTTTAAATACATTTTTTAACAGAGATTTTTTTTTAATAAATATACTATTCATCCCTATGCAAATTTCACTGGTCTGTTTTGCCATTTGTTTAAAATACTGTTTATACAGGCCCAATAAAATACAAACAGGAAATAATATCCCTCTGGCAATAGTATCTTTAGTTTCAATATTACCTTATTTAATACCTATTCCGGCTATTTTATCCATTATATATTTTTACAAAGCAGGAAATAATTTAAAAAAGTATCTGAATGATTAGCATACAAAACCTTTCGATAAAATTTGCTGACAAGCAGGTGTTGAACAAAATTAACATTGATTTTGAAAAAAGTAATATACACGGTATTGTAGGATTAAACGGGGCCGGAAAAACAACATTTTTTAATGTTTTGGCTAAAACCTTAAAACCAGATACCGGAGAGATCAAACTAAGTAATATTGATATTACTATTAAAGACACCGCTTATCTTGAAACGGTAAATTATTTTTTTTCCGGAATTACCGGAAATGAATATTTAAAGATATTTAAACAAACAAATACAGATTTTAGTTTATCATCACTTATAGATTATTTAAAATTACCCCTGGATGAATTGATTGTGAATTATTCAACCGGAATGAAGAAAAAATTAGCATTACTAGCGGTACTAAAACAAAATAAGCCTGTATTTATTTTAGATGAACCTTTTAACGGACTTGATCTTGAAACGAATAAAATTCTTGAGATCATTATTACAAGATTAAAACAAAAAGATAAAACCATATTAATTTCATCGCATATTATTGAACCGTTAATTTCAAACTGCGACCAAATTCATTTATTAGAAGATGGAAATTTCACAAAAACTTTTGATAAAAATAATTTTAAGAATATTGATGATGAATTGTTTGGAAAATTGAAACAAGAGGCAACAGAAATTATTTCTAAATCAATTTGATGAATACTATCAATTATTTTCTGATCATCAGAATTTTTTTGCTAATTTATATTTTCAATAATTCCCGCAATTCCCTGCCCGCCACCAACACAAGCAGTAACAATACCATAATTTTTATTCAGCCTTTTCATATCGTTCGTAATCTGTATGGTAAGTTTACATCCCGTACATCCGAGCGGATGGCCCAATGCAATGGCGCCTCCATTAATATTTACGATAGCAGGATTCAATTCTAATTTTCTGATCACTGCCAGCGCCTGCGATGCAAATGCTTCATTTAATTCTATCAGATCAATTTGAGAAAGATTCATGCCGGCCTGTTTTAATACTTTTGGTACCGCTTCAACCGGGCCAATACCCATGATACGGGGATGCACACCCGCACTGGCACAATTCACCAACCGTGCAATAGGATTTAAACCAAGTTCATTGATCATTCTTTCACTCATCACAATTACAAAAGCAGATCCATCACTGGTTTGAGATGAATTACCGGCTGTAACAGAACCACCTGCTGCGAATGCCGGTTTTAATTTTGCCAACCCTTCGATCGATGTATCAGCTCTAACGCCTTCATCTGTATCTACCACGTAAGATTTGGTTTGCTTCTTGCCTTTTGCATCTAAATAAATCTGATCAACAGTAATGGGTAAGATACCTGATTTAAAATATCCTTCTTTAATAGCATTGCCTGCTTTCACATGACTGTTGTAACTAAAAGCATCCTGATCTTCCCGGCTTACATTGTATTCTTTAGAAACCGCTTCCGCCGTTAATCCCATGCTTAAATAGTAATCAGGTTCTTCTTTGGCAATGGAATATGCCGGAACTGTTTTCCACCCCGCAGTAGGCACCATGCTCATACTTTCTGTACCACCGGCAATGATACATTCGGCCATGCCTGTTCGTATCTTAGCAGTAGCCATGGCAATACTCTCCAAACCACTGGCGCAATAACGGTTAATGGTGATACCGGCTGCATGAATACCTACAGCTCTGGCGGCAATGATCCTTCCTACTTGTAAACCCTGTTCAGCTTCAGGCACTGCATTGCCTACGATCACATCATCTACCCTCAATGGATCTAGTTGTGGTACACTGGCCAATAATCCTTTGATCACATTTACTGCCAGGTCATCGGGCCTTGTAAACCTGAATCCACCTTTTTTACTTTTTGCGATAGCGGTTCTGAAACCGGCTACTATGTATGCTTCCTGCATAGTAAAATTGTTTGAAGTTTGAAGTTTGAGGTTTGGGGTTGGCAGCTCAATAATTAACATTAAACCACAAATATCAAACCTTTTAGTTGTTTATGCAACTTTATTGATCAAAGTTATAATTTATGCTTCAAAAGAAAAAACTGAATTGACTGCCTTAATTTCGCAGCAATATGTATAAGATCCTCCGAAGTTTTTTATTCCTGTTTGATCCGGAATGGGTGCATTATTTTTCGATGAATGGTTTGAAAATGCTTTGTAGGATTGGTTTGCTGAAGAAAATAATCAGTACAACCTTTAAACCGCAAGAAAATATTCAATATTCTATTTTCAATGCTCAATTCTCAAATAAGATCGGACTTGCAGCAGGCTTTGATAAGAATGCCAAATATTTGAATGAACTGGAAGCTCTGGGTTTTGGTTTTGTTGAGATCGGAACGGTTACTCCCCTTCCCCAGGCAGGTAATGATAAACCAAGGCTATTTCGGTTACCAAAGGATAAAGCGCTCATCAACCGGATGGGATTTAATAATGATGGGGTGGAAGTTGTTGCTGAAAGATTAAAACAATGGAAAAAGAAGTTCGAAGTTCAAAGTTCAAAGTTCAAAGTTGAAGAACATCATACATCACACATCATACATCATAAATTAATAATTGGTGGAAACATCGGAAAAAATAAATCTACTCCCAATGAAGATGCCTGGAAAGATTACGAAACCTGCTTTCTTGCATTACACGACCAGGTAGATTATTTTGTTGTGAATGTAAGCAGCCCCAATACACCCGGCTTAAGGGAATTACAGGAAAAGGAATCATTGCGAAAAATACTAACCAATCTACAGGTACTAAACGCTAAACTTCTAAACCCTAAACCAATTCTATTAAAAATTGCACCAGACTTAACAACCGAACAAGTAGATGATGTTATAGAACTTGCATTGGAAATAAAACTAGATGGACTGGTAGCTTCGAATACCAGCATTAGCAGAGACCAACTTCAAACCTCAAACATCAAACCTGCCTGTCCGGTAGGCAGGCTTCAAACTATCGGAGCAGGAGGTTTAAGTGGTTTACCTGTAAAAAAACGTTCTACCGAATTAGTTAGATACATTCATGAAAAAACAAACGGGCAAATACCAATCATTGCAAGCGGTGGTATCTTTACCGGCGCAGATGCAAAAGAAAAGCTGGATGCGGGTGCATCGCTGGTACAGGTGTGGACAGGTTTTGTTTATGAAGGACCTGCCATTGTAAATAATATTTCAACCTATCTTGCAAACAATAAATAACAAAAACATAAAACCAGTTTCTTAACACTAAAGACATGCTAAAGGCTAACACCTGCCTACCGGCAGGCAGGGCTAATAGCTAACAGCTCAAAAATGGAACATTTATTTACATCAGAAAGTATCATCAGTTTTATAGTCCTCGTTATACTGGAAGTCGTGTTGGGAATCGACAACGTGATCTTCGTTAGTATCATCATGAATCGCCTGAAAGAAGCAAAAGACCATACACGGGCCCGTTATACCTGGATGGCAACCGGAATTCTTTCACGCAGCTTATTACTGATGGGCCTCGGTTGGTTACTTGCACAAAAAGGGAAATCTGTATTCACACTTTGGGGCAAAGGATTTGACCTGGCAAGTATTGTAATGCTGGCCGGCGGTTTATTCCTCATTTATAAATCGGTCATGGAAATTCACCATAAACTGGAAGGAGAAGACCCGAATGTTGCTTTGCGTGAACAAAAAAAGTTATCGCTCGGACAAGCCATCGGGCAGATTATATTGATCGATGCAGTTTTCTCCTTCGACAGCATCATCACTGCCGGCGGTACCGCCAAATATGTTGAGATCATGATCGCAGCAGTAGTGATAGCCATGATCGTTATGTTTTTATTTAGTCCGAAAATTTCAGGTTTCATACACAAGCATCCCACATTAAAAATGCTGGCCCTTTCATTTTTGGTCATGATTGGATTAAGCCTGATCATTGAGGGATGGAATTCAGAAGCTGCCCACCAACTTCAGTTGAAGAATTATATTTATTTCGGGATGGCATTTTCATTCATTGTTGAAATGCTGAACATGATCATGCGTAAAAGAATGACAAAGAACCGGGTGGTTGAATTGAATGAACCGTTGTTGGTAGAAGAAGATAAAAATCAATCTGATACAGCGAAATAG
>JANOPU010000049.1:0-22400 GCA_031422055.1 Ferruginibacter sp. | reverse complement strand
ACATCACAACCATGCGGCGATTTAGGACATGGGAAAAAGTAGCAGATGTCTTTTAATTCTTTAGCATCAAGCACAATTACTTCTGTTTTAATTTCAGATGTAGCAGAATGGGTAACATCGCTATACCTGTTGGATGCATACCTTACCGTTTGTTTTCTGCCTTTTCCTGCTTTTAAATATTCTTCAGCTTTTTTCCAGTTTACTGCCATAATAAAATCCTTGTCTTTCTGCGAGGCATTTACCTCAAGTAATGTATTTGCCTGCTCGGTATTATAACAAGAGAAGAAGAACCAGCCATTTGATACTCCCTTACCAGCACGACTCAGATCGAAATTAACGCCGGGACACTGTATTTGAAATGCAATATCCATTTTGCCATCTTCCTTTGCAACGCTGATAAAACTTAGTGTGCCTTTGAAATTTTGTTTGTATGTATTAATTGGCACATCACCATTTACATCATCCGGAGGAACACTGAAACGGGTACCCGCTACAACATATTCTGTATTTTCTGTTATGAATGGTGATGAGTGATTGCCGCCACTGTTTGGCAATTCAATTATTTCTGCAGTTCTGAAAGTCTTCAGGTCGATACGAGCTACACGGGGTGTGTTATTTGCATTACCAAAAGCCCATCTACCATCATAATCGCCATTTGTTTTCGACATTTGTACATGGTGCAGATCATCCCAGGGCACAAAACCATGAGAAGTATTCAACATTGGCTTTGTTTCTTCGCTATATCCCCATCCTTTTTCAGGATCAACAGAAAACACAGGAATTACCCGAAGCAACCGTCCCGAAGGCAAGCCATAAACACTCATTTGACCACTAAACCCTCCGGAAACAAAATTGTAAAATTCATCATATTTTCCGGGCGCTACATAAGTTTTTGAAGCTGCATCGGAACTAACAGCATTACCTGCATTTTTCGGTTTACAACTAAATATTCCTGATAAAAAAGTAACACACATAAATATGATTGTTGCAAATTGAAATTTTTTCATAAACATCGTTTAATTGTTGATAATTATTAGCGAATTAGAATAATTCAATAAAAAGAAATCGGAAAGAAGTATTATTATAATTACAATCAGAATGTACATATTAAACTTCCTTTATTTTACGCCATCAATCTTACGCATATATTCTAATAAAGCTCTTGCGTCTGCATCTGAAAGGTTTTGATTAGGCATACGTACCAAACAAATCTCTAATTGTGCCTGTGCAGCAGGATCTTTATTCAGCATTTCATCCGTGTTTGTGATGAAATTCATGATCCATTCAGGTGTACGACGGGATGTTACCCCTTTCCAACCCGGACCAACTAATTTTTCTTCTGAAATTTTATGACAACTACCACATTTAACAGCAGAAACTTTCTCACCGTTAACAGCCATTGCTTCATCCAGTTTGGCATTTAAAACTACTTTATCAAATTTACCTTCTCCTCTGTGTGGATCATAAGATGGGTTATCGCCAGCTTTTTCACCTTCCTTTGGGGCTTCTGTATTAATGGCTTTATTGTCACTTCCATCACTATAATCAGAACTCTTACCCCCACCACAAGAAGCTATTACAGCTATTATTAGACTAAGAACAATTACTTTTTTCATACTCGTTTTATTTTAAATGAATAGATTTTATATGCAAGATTACCAAGGGTTTTATGAAATTTTTATGCGTGAAGTCATAAATAATGATAATAGTTAGATGCTATAATTATATCACGGGTTTGTTCACATGATTTAATAGAATATTAAGCTGAATATATATATCATATAAAAAAACATGATTGCGATCATACGATTAAATGTTTAAAATCATGATCATATATAACTGTTGAAGATACTTTTGAAATATCTATTCATTTAAAAGTAAGTGTGTATGATTGATATAAATATCCTGCTTGCCTGGGGGGCTGCATATAAAAAAATAACTTCAGGCGAAATTATTTTTATGGAAGGCAGCCAATGTCATTTTTATTATCAATTGGTTAGCGGAAAAATACGCTGGGTCAATATTGATGAAAACGGAAAAGAATTTATCCAAACGATCATTGAACCCGGGGAATCATTTGGTGAACTTCCTCTTTTTGATGATGAACCATACGCTGCTACAGCGATAGCAGACGAAGATTCTGTTGTAATCCGCCTGCATAAACCAATATTTTTAAAACTGATTGAAGAAAACAAGGATATTCATTTTGCTTTTTCAAAATTATTATCCAGAATGATCCGATTTAAATTATTGATTTTAAAATCGATCGCTTCACATGATCCTGAAAACAGAATTTCCACTTTACTGAATTATCTAAAATCGGAAAATAAGAATTTTTGTAATGAATGTAACCAACTCAACCTTACCCGGCAGCAAATTGCCGATATGACCGGATTGCGGGTTGAAACTGTCATTCGTACCATGCGTAACATGCATGATAAAGGCGAACTGGTGATCACAAGAGGAAAAGTATACTGCTAAGCTATGACCGAAGTCATAGGAATATGATTTATTTTTATATTTTTTTGTAAAAAAATTTAATGCCCAAATTTTTAAACAAGTGGCTTACTGTTTCACTTTTAAATCTCCTTATTGTTGCCTGTCTTGGTGTTTTGTTAAGATATAAAATTGCTTTTTCACTTCCTTTTATTGAACAGAAACATGTACTGCACAGTCATTCTAATTTTGCATTTTCAGGATGGATTACCCAAACGTTGATGGTTTTATTGGTGCACTACCTGGGTTTACATAAAGGTGAAATTGTGATAAAAAGATACCGATGGTTATTATATGCAAACCTGGTTGCTGCTTATGGTATGCTGGTTTGTTTTATGATACAGGGATATGGATTTTTCTCAATCAGTTTTTCAAACTTATCAATTCTTACTTCGTATTTTTTTGCATGGTATTTCTGGAAAGACCTGAATAATATCGGTAAAAATAAAATAAGTCATTACTGGTTTAAAGCCGCCCTGCTTTTCAATGTACTATCATCTGTAGGTGCATTTGGACTTGCATTCATGATGGCAAATAAGATCGTACATCAAAACTGGTACCTGGCCACTGTTTACTTTTATTTACATTTCCAATATAATGGTTGGTTTTTCTTTGCAGGTATGGGTTTGTTGGTTTCCAGATTGGAATTAATGACATCATTAACAAAAAAATTAAGGATGATATTCCGGCTTTTTTGTCTGGCTTGTTTACCTGCTTACCTTTTATCTGCTTTATGGCTACGCTACCCCGATATTATTTACTGGATCATCATTCTTGCTGTGATAGCACAGATCGCAGGGTGGTATTTAATGACCAAAATATTAATAGAAAATAAAATTTTTATTCAAAAGATATTTACAGCAAATGGAAGAATATTATTACTTTTTTCAGCCATCGCATTCACAATAAAGATCATATTGCAATCGGGCTCCACACATCCTGCCTTAAGCCAGTTATCATTTGGATTCAGGCCCATTGTAATTGGTTATCTGCATCTTGTTTTACTTGCAGTTACAACTATTTTCATATTTGGTTACATCATTGGCCTTGAATTGTTACCAATCAGTAAAGCAATGCTCATAGGTTGCTTTATTTTTGTAGCGGGTATTATCATAAATGAAATATTACTGATGTTACAGGGTGTAACAGCTTTAAATTATAACAGTATTCCTTATATGAATGAATTTTTACTTTCCGCAGCTGTTATTTTATTAGTAGGTGCCGGTTTACTTTTTTTGAGTAGTTTTAATAAAATAAAAACTGAACAGATTCCTTAATAATGTTATTCCGGAATTTTCTTTTTTACCTTAATATAAAAGCCTGAAATCAATATCTTTTTTAAAAAAAGACAATAATTAATTCATTAATTTAATTCCCCATTTCTGAATATTGCCCGATGATAATCTAATTACTTTATTTGCCTATTTCCTCTTAAAACTATATTTTTTACAGTTGAATATACTGATGATTAAATTCACATTAATTACTGATAAAACTCATACAAAAGAGTTAATTTTAATGATACTTTTAACAAGTAAAAACAAATGTTATGAATAAATATTCAAAGATCGGTTTAGTATTTCTGGCAGGTGCTGCAGCAGGTGCTATTGCAGGTATTTTATTCGCTCCTGATAAAGGTTCAGAAACACGTAAAAAAATGTCAGATAAAGCACGTGAGTTCAGTGATATTGTAAAAGAAAAAGCAAATGAAGGTTTTCATTTTGCGAGTAACTTAAAAAATAGAGTTGCTAAAGAATCTTTCGACTGAACCCTTTAAAATTACAAGCAGACCACCGGTTGTGAAAACTTGGGCGAAACCTCAAAACTTTGCAAAGCCTGATCTCCTTATTTTTTCAACATGCTTCTTAATTAATAATTTTTATTATGGAAAAAGAAACGGGATTATTTGAAAGTCTTTTTAATGATGCCCGGGAGTATTTTCACTTAAGGCAGGAGTTATTAAAACTGCAAGTAACGGATAAATTATCCGGGGTTATATCAAAAATTGTTTCCATTTTTTTTACTGGCTTTTTTGTTCGTAAGCGTTACACTTGCGCATGTTTTTGCTGAATTGTGGGGTCGCATTTATGCCGGATATCTTTCAGTAACCTTATTAAATAACATTATCGGTTTATTGATGATAAGATTCAGAAAAAACTGGTTATAAAACTCTATCAAGAACAAAATAATAAAACAGATACTATCGAAATAACCCAATGGTTGAAATAAAAAATACCGAAGCATTGCAAGCTGAAATAATCAGGCTTAAATCAACTATCATTGTTAAAGAACAAATGATGCGTGATCAAATTTTTGCTATCGGTGAAACTTTAAAACCTGCAAACCTTGTTTAGGCGTGGATTAATAGAATGATGAGTGAATCAAAAGAAAAAACTGAAATAAAATTTCATGAAAGAAGCTGCTAAAACAGGTATCCTTTTATTAATACAAAAAGTATTTAACAAACCCGGAGATAAAGGAGAAGAACGACTATCTGATTTTGTTGACATGGCTTTTGATAAAATAATAAAAATAACTGAATGAAAAAATAAACAAGAAAAATCCTTTTATAAATCCGAAGATGACCTCGATAGTGAATCAAATTAAAATATTTACATACGCAACATTACACATACCAACCATATATTTCATCAACAATAAAAGATAAATCAATAATTATGTCAATTACAAAAGAAAAAACAAAACACATCAATGAACTCCATTTTGAAAATATTCTATGGATAAAAGAACTGATTTTTTATAAAGAAGAATTATTAATCTTTAATGAAAGGTTGGTAGAAGTTTCAGGTAAGTATACAAATAAAGATGTGCTGGCCAAGTTAGAGCATTTTCAGAATCAATTTATTTTGCAAAATGAAATTGCAGATATTTTATCACATGATCTGAAAAGCCATGAACAATTTCTTATCGATTCTGCTAAAGAATCTATTGTTGCTATTGATCGAAAAGCATTTGCAGATCATCCAGTTATGAGGGAAAAAATGAATACTTTTATAAAATTATACAGGGAATTAAGAAATGAGTATATGCACTTTCTGTCTGCTGTTATGTAATAATCATGATAATTATTTAGTGATCTGAATTGTGAATATTTTCCTCATTTGAAAATAATGTAAATGAAGTATTGCTTTATAAAATAATGAGTGTAAAAAATAAATCGAAAAATAAGTTGTCGAGGTTCTGGAAAGTATTAGGGCCCGGGCTCATAACCGGAGCCAGTGATGATGACCCGTCAGGAATTGCCACTTATTCTCAGGCCGGAGCAAAGTTCGGACTGAATACTTTATGGGTAGCCGTTGTATCATACCCGCTCATGTATGTAATACAGGAAA
Organism: Ferruginibacter sp.; assembly: GCA_031422055.1. Lineage (GTDB taxonomy): Bacteria > Bacteroidota > Bacteroidia > Chitinophagales > Chitinophagaceae > Ferruginibacter. The sequence continues at coordinate 16,551 of JANOPU010000049.1, read as the reverse complement.
TGTGTGCCCGTATTGGTATTGTTACAAGCAGGGGCCTTGCCGGAATTGTAAAAGATAATTATCCAAAATGGGTTTTAGTAGTTTTGATCTTTTTCAGTTGTCCTGCGATCATTTTAAATATTGCTGCTGATATAGCCGGTATGGGAGCTGTTGCTAACCTGATATTTCCATATATTCACCAGTCGTTTTTTAGTATTGGTTTTACCCTTTTACTTTTAATTGCAACCATAAAACTATCATACCGCCGGCTTGCTGCAATTATGAAATATATTTGCCTGGTTTTATTAGTGTATTTATTTGTACCATTCCTTGTAAAACAAGATATCAGTGCAATTGCCTTGTCAACTTTTATTCCAACATTTTCATTCAGGCGGGAATACCTTGCAGTACTGGTAGGTGTATTGGGAACAACTATTTCACCTTACCTTTTCTTCTGGCAAACATCTATGGAAATTGAAGTTTTCCGTGAAAAGAAAAAGCACATCATACTGGATAAATTTATTTTACCCCATATGAAAAAAGATATTAAGTATGGGATGTTCTTTTCAGTATTAGTCATGTATTTCATAACCCTTACTGCTGGCACAGTATTGCACAATAATGCTGTTTTTGAAATTAATACAGTGGAAGATGCCGCTAAAGCTTTAAAACCCATTGCAGGTAATCTGGCTTATATTTTATTTGCTATAGGAGTGATCGGCATTAGTTTCCTGGCGATACCGGTTCTTGCAGGATCAGTCTCCTATATCATAGCAGAAACATTTAACTGGAAAGAGGGTTTGAATAAAAAATTCCATGAAGCAAAGGAATTTTATTTTGTCATGATCATTGCAACACTGGGTGGTCTTGTAATTCAATTAGCCGGTATCGATCCTGTAAAAGCATTGTTGTATACCGCTATTTTATATGGTATAACAGCACCGGTTATCATAGCGATCATTTTACATATCAGCAACAATAAAAAAATAATGGAAGAATATACCAATAAGCCTGCAAGCAACATCATCGGTGCGCTTGCTTTATTATTAATGACAGGTTCAGCGACCTTGCTGTTATGGCTATTCTTTAAAAAATGATTACATTATTTTCTAAAACTCAGCAAAGGGATCTTTAAGGAATAAGACATATTCTCTGTTTTTCCTCCAAACAATAATTTATCCCAGAAATTCCGTTCTTTTGTAAACATGACCAGCCATTGATATTTGTGTTTTGACAGGTACTGTCTAAGTTGAATAATTAATGAGAAATCAATGGTTGCTTTTTGTTTCACTAATTGGATTTTTTTGTAACTGCTTTTCCTGATATACTTTTCTATAGCAATGATATGTTCCTGCCGGATATCCAAACCATAGTCGAGGTATAATACGTCAATATTTGTATGTACAGATTTTGCAAACGGAATTAATTTTTTCAACTCCTGTTCAGGATTTTCAAGGTCAGAAGAAAAAACAATACTCGTAATTTCTTTATACCGGTATTTTTCAGGTATTGCCAATACTGGTAACTCTGATCTGGAAATCAAATTGGCTGTATTGGAACCAAAAAAATACCTGTTAAGTCCGGTAGCACCATGTGTCCCCATCACAATTAGACCAGCATGGTATTTTGATGCAACATCAATAATGTTTTCCACTACCAAAGGGTCTGAATCGATAACCAACTTAGTTGTTGCAGGAATTCTTTTTATACCCAGGTATTTGTATACTTTTTTTACCTGTGTCATCAGTTTTGCCATTTTAAATACTTCATCCTCTTGAATCAACCGGTTCATTTCGGTTTCTGATGAGGACACAGTTGCAAGAATATACGGAGAAACATGTGCACAATGAAATACGACCAGATCAGTCTTCATTACCTTACAAAGTTGTATGGCATATCTTAAAGCAACATTCGCGTTTTTTGAAAAATCGGATGGAACCAGGATCGTTTTCATAAAAAATATTATTTTACAATTAATTTACAGGAATTGCAAGTAAAGGTATATTGGTATGATAAGACATTTTTTTGGTCATGCTTTTGTGAAAGATTGTTTCTACAAAACTTCTTTTATGTGTTAACATAACCAGCATATCAACAAAGTTCTCATCAATGTAATCATCCAGCGTTTCCTGAAATTTATGGCCATCCAGTTTTTGGGGTTCGAGTACGGTATCTTTATATACCGCTTTTAGCTTTTCTTCGTATGCAAAAATGCCTCTGGTATTTTCAAGGTAATCAACTGCTACTGCAGTATCCGTGTCAGTAAATACAGCTACAGTTACTTTCGCATTAAACAATGCTGCCAGTTCAAAAGCAGGTTTTGCAATTTCGGTTTGCTCTTCAGAATGATTTACAACCAGTAAAATATGTTTGAGAATATCCCATTCACTCAAAAGCGGAATAGCCAAAACCGGAATCGTTGCTTTTCCAATGATTGCTGCCGCAATACTACCCATTAATTTTTCTTTGAAAGCAGCGTTTCCCAGTGTGCCCATAATGATCATATTTGCATTGTTTTCTTCTACCGCCTGTATAATGGATGGTATAACAGGGCCGCCAAACATCTGTGTTTCTATATGAAGATGATAGTTTTCCATTATCTCATTTTGCAAAAGTAAAAGCTCTTTTTGGGTAGCTTCTTCAACAGGCAGGTTGTACTTTTGTTCCACAAATGTTTTATCCGTAAACGGAGTATTAACAGAATCACACACATTTATCAGAATGATTTTTGACTTTGCAACTTTCGCAATTTCTGCCGCATATTTCAATGCCTTATTGGCATTTGGTGAAAAATCTGTTGGTACTAAAATCTTTTTCATGGTGGTAAATTTATTGTACAAATAAATTCAATTTAATGAAATAAAATTATGATACAAATCAGTCATTCTTATGATTCTATAATGAATGATATATATAATACCGGAAACCGGCAATTATTTTTAGTGTTTCCTTGCAACTATCCATAATTGTATCCAGCAGGTACTAATGAATGCTATTACTGCACAAGTCAAAATATCTGTAATTGTCAAAGAATGTAACCTAAATAATTGTTGCATAAATGGCAAATACAGGAATGCAGCTATACAAAAAACAGTAATACCGAGGATCAGGGGTACCAGGTTGTTTTTATACCGGATCGTTTTGAAAAAAGTATAATGAAAGGAACGGTTAACGAGCGTAAGAAATATATTACTGAATAAAAGTGTAATAAAAATAACTGTACGTACTGTATTGCCATCTTGTTGGTTCTGCAAATAATAATAACCAACTCCCAAACATCCGGCAGTGATAACTAGTCCCTGAATGATACTGATCATTAATTGTTTTGCAGATAAAAATGTGCTGCCCATTCTCCTTGGTGGCCGCATCATGGTGCCCGGTTCCATGGGTTCATTCTCATAAATGATGGAACAGGTTGGCCCCATGATCAACTCAAGAAAGATCACATGTACCGGTGAGAAAATATCAGTGAATTTCCACATCAGCAATAAAGGCAAGGTAACGATCAGGATAATAGGTATGTGAATAGAAACAATATACTGAATAGCTTTTTTTAAATTATCATAAATCTTTCTGCCATGTGCAACTGCTTCAGTCATGTGAAACAGGTCATCATCAACAAGGATTAAAGATGCAGCACTTTTTGCCACTTCACTTCCGCGCAGGCCCATTGCAATACCAATGTGAGCTGCTTTCAATGCTGGACCATCATTTACACCATCGCCTGTCATGGCAACCACTTCTCCATTATCTTTTAACGCATCAATGACTTTTAGTTTTGCTTCCGGATACATTCTTGCAAAAATATTGATCTGTTTAACTTTTTGCATTAATTCCTCTTTACTCAAATGAAGAACATCATCGCCGGTTAAAACTTCATTTGTATCATTCAGTTTAATTTGCTTTGCAATAGCCAATGCAGTTTCTGCATAATCGCCGGTGATCATTTTAACCTGTATGCCAGCCTGATGAAATATTCTTATAGCCTCAGGTATATTTTTCTTTGGAGGATCCTGGAATGCGAGTAAACCCAAAAACTCAAAACTAAATTCTTCCTGAGAAACCGGATAGTGCTTTTCTTTCCATATCCCCTTGCCTACTCCCAACACACGAAACCCCTGTTTTGCATATACCAATGATTGTTCTTCTAAATGCTTAAGTACTTCAACAGACAAATTACTTTGTCGCAAAATGGCTTCAGGAGCCCCTTTAGCCGCAATGATGATCTCGCCATCTTCCTTTTCAAAAATATGTGTCATCATTGGCGGCTTACCACCGATAGGATATTCATGTACCTGCTTAAAGCTTAAACGCTTGTCAATTGAAGTAGTTTTTTCATACAATAAATGAATGGCCTTTTCCATTGGGTCAAAGGGATTGATCTCGCTTGACCACATGGCATATTCAATCAAATCAGGTGAAAGCTGAATGGTATCATTACTATGCACCGAAATTTTATTTAAAGCATCATACAAGTATTCAATGTTCATGCTGTTTTGTGTCAGTGTACCGGTTTTATCAACGCATATAACGGTTGCAGAGCCGAGCGTTTCAACATATTGTGGTTGTTTCACAATGATCTGGTTACGCAATAAACGGTAAGCGCCCAATGCCTGGAAAGTACTGAATGCAACGGGAATCTCTTCCGGCAATAAACTCATAGCTAATGTAAGCCCTTGTAAAAAGGACTGCAAAAAATTACCGGAATGATAATAATTATAGCCAATAACCAATAAAAAAGCAACTGCACCTACCCATACCATATTGCGAACAAATGAACGGATCTGTATCTGCAGTGGCGTTTTCAGCACAGTAATCTCTTTAAGTGACAAACCGATCTTGCCAAACATTGTTTTGCTGCCAACTGCATTGACCTGTATTGTTGCACTGCCACTGGTTACCATAGTGCCTTTATAAACTATACTGTTATTTTCAGCAGCTTTAAAAACCGGAAATGATTCGCCCGTAAGAATGGATTCATTTAGAGAAAAATCATTCGCTATAATTATTAATCCATCAGCAGCTACTACTTCACCTTCTTCTAACAATACCATATCGCCAACTACAATTTCTTCTGCAACTATCTGCATTTGTTTTCCTGCACGTATGGCGGTTACCCTGGAAGCGGCCATTTTTTTCAATGCCTGTATAGCATTACGGCTTCGGTACTCCTGAAATAATGAAATGCCGGCCACAATAATAACAGACAATGCCATGATCATCCCTTCCTGATATTGTCCTACAATAAAATATATGATACAGGCTGCAACCAGTAAAATGAACATAGGTTCCAGTACAACTTCTTTCAATACATGCCAGAATATTCGCTCTTCCTGAATATCAATAATATTACTGCCATATTTTCCTTTCGATTCAATTACATCTTCTGCAGTTAATCCATGTATGTTATTAGTATCATTCATTTGTTTTAAAACTTAAATCAGTCATACTTAATTCCATTTCATAACATTCTGCTGGCAACATTATATTTAGATCTTGAGAGTAAGGTTGTTATTTATTTTATAAGTTTAAGTAAATGCCGAACATCAGCTTCATCGCATAAAGCAGTACCCTCTTTCATAGTTGTAGCGGTACCACATGCTACTCCAAATTCTAAAGCCTCTTTGAAAGATTTGTTATTGGCTAAACTTAAAACAATTCCGGCCACCATACTATCACCTGCTCCTACTGTACTTTTTACTTCTACAGGCGGCGCAATCACATGTTCCGTTATTTCGGCTGTAACCAGTAAAGCCCCACCGGCTCCCATTGAAACTACTACTACTTCACATTGTTTTTTTGTTATGATTATTCTTGCAGCTTCAACTGCCGAATCCCTATCTAATTCTTTAACACCTGAAATAAAACTTAATTCCCCCAAATTTGGTTTGATCATATAAACTCCCGCTTCCAAAGCGCTGGTCAATGCAGCTCCTGAAGTATCCAGTACCAGCCTAATATTTTTGTGCTTAGCTATCACAGCAAGTCGTGCAAAGAAATCCAATGGTATCCCTGTTGTTAAACTACCACTCGCTACAATATAGAATGCTTCATTCATTGAATCGAGCATTTCTAGGCACTTCATCCATTCTTCTTCCTGTATAACTGGCCCGGGCATACCAAACCTGTATTGGCGTTTAGAAGACTCTTCCGCAACAATAAAATTTTCCCTGGTATGATTTTGAGTTTTAATAACGATTGTTTCCACAGATTCAGCCTGTAGCAATTTCGTAAAATAATCTCCAGTATATCCGCCGGCCAGGTATATCGCTTTTGAATCACCACCAAATCTTTTGATTACCCTGCTCACATTGATACCGCCACCGCCCGGTTCTTTTTTCAATGAGGTACAAACCAGTTTTTTTTCTGGTATCAATTGCTCAACATGTGTACTAATATCAATACATGGATTAGGCGTAATAGTAATTATGACTGACATGCGGTTAGTTTTTGATTTACCTGTAATGTAAAATAAACTTCCTGATTATGTTACTTTTCACAGATAACATAAATTGTTCAAATGAAATTTCCATGATACTTCATGGAATACATTACTTTAGTTTCAAAAGAGCAAAAACGCTTAAAAACGGTTTTCTTGAAGATAGCATCTCATGAAAATAATTTAGTGAAGCTTATGCATCTATTTTATCAAACTAATAGATCATGCGTGAATTTTGTATAGTAAGTTTATTAGCCACAACCCCATCAAAAGCCAATTCAATCAAATACAAATTCAATGTTTTTAAACATTTATTTCAGTTACTTTTTTACCTTTTTCTTCTTTATGAATATCACCAGACTTTATCTGAGGCATTACCAGCATCGGAATTTCTGAATGAAAGATCATTTTTTTTGTAATACTTTCTGTAAAAAACCTTTCAAGGAGATCATGCTTATGTGGTATCATCGCCAATAAGTCTATTGAATGGGATTTTACAAATCCATCCAGTGTTTTAACGATGCTGCTTCCTGAAGGGTATTCAAAAACAGGATCAAGGCTTTTAAGTTGATTAATGAATCCTGAAGGACGAAACCTGCTTTCTTGTTTATGATCGAATTCCTCATCAACCACCCAAACTACTGATAGTCTGGAAGAAAATTTTTCGCCGATCTCCTTTAATAATTCCACTGTTGCACCGGATGTTTCCGGATCGATATCGCTGGCAAGTGCAATATTTTCAGGTACGATAAAACTGGCATTTTCCGGTACTACGATCAATGGTATCTCACTCTTTCTTGTTAAAGCAGATGTGGTGCTACCAATAATTTTCCTTAAACCTTTCCCAATACCCTTCATCCCGCAGATGATCACATCTGCATTCCTTTTCCTTGCTTCTGTAAGAATTACTTCTGATGGTATCCCTTCACCACCGCAAATTTCTACTTTTACCTGGTTCCCGGGATTTATTTCAGCAGATTCGTTTTCCATTAATTCTTTTGCTGATTGCCAGAAATCTTCAGTTGTATATAGAATATAACTTTCAGGAACCTGCACCGGTGCCTGGTAAGCATGAAACAGGAATACATTTGCATTAAAATGCTTAGCAATCCCAATACCGTAATAACCTGCCTTTCGGGAAGCTTCCGAAAAATCAGTAATAATAAATATATTTTTCATTGTATCTGTTTTCTTCAAAGCTACCTTTGCATATCAGAAAGGAATATGAGTGTGGTTACAAAAGATACTGACAGATATCATTATTTTTTATGGCACTTGTCATAAATGCCCCCCGGTACTTAAAATAAATTTGATAAATTATTCAGTTATATTAATATACAATAATGAAAAAAATAATTTTTGCCTGTGACGGGAAATATTTTCCAAAAGGTGCCTTTGAATTTGTTAAAGAACTTCAACAAACGAAGCCAATTTTATTAATAGGTGCTTTTCTCCATGCCGTTAATTTTGAAGAGTATATACCGGGTATTTTTTCACTTTACTCAAGCCCGGTGGCAGCTTTTCTGGAAGAAGAGAAGGCTGAGCATCAAAAAAACATAGATATTTTCGTAGAATTATGCCAACGTAGCGGCATTGAATACCGGGTGCATGAAGAAAGCAGAAGCTGGAATATTAATGACCTTATTAAAGAATCGCGTTTTGCAGATATGATGGTCATGAGTGAGGAATTATTCTGTTCGGATATCAATGTATCTGAACCAAATGGCTTTATGCAACAAGCTATTCATAAATCGGAATGCCCGGTAATATTATTCCCGGAAAACTATTTGTCATTCAGCAAGATATTAATTGGCTACGACGGGAAAAAAGAATCCATGTTTGCAATGAAACAGTTTTGCAGCCTTTTTCCTCAATATTCAGATATAGAAACAAAAATTGTATACAGTAAGGAAGAAATGAATGACGATATACCGGATATGTTATACATAGAAGAATATGCAGGCCGGCATTTCAATAATCTCACTTTTGAAAAACTTCATTTTAAAGGCAAGGAATATTTTGAAATATGGGCAAAAGAAAATAATGATTGTTTGTTTATCGGTGGCTCCTATGGCCGTTCTGGATTTTCCATTGCATTTAGTAAAAGTTTTGTTTCAGATATTATACACGAACACAGGGTTCCGGTTTTTATTGCTCATACTTAAATGTAACTGATATGAAAATAGAAATAAGTCACTCGAAAAAAATACAAAAAGTTAAAATTGAATTCAACAATGTATTTCCTTTTTTAAAGATTGAATTTTTTAATACATCACATGCACCCGGAGAACCTTCATCCAAAAATGACATGATAAATGACAATAGAATATTTGGCGATATAAAAGGATTAATAAAAGAAGGTAATATCGTTTTAGATCCTGAGGATAAAATTTCTACAGTTGAAGAATTATTTCAACAACAGTTCGGACTGGCTGTCCAGATCTTCAGAAAACAAAAAGAAGTCTGGATAGAGACTACAAAAACAGATCACCTTACACTTGCTGTACAGAATGAAAAAGGAAAATTATTTTCTGATACTGAAATTTATATAAAGCCCGGGGACAGATATTTAGAAGATGGACAGTATTAGATAGTAAACCAGGTTTAACAAGAAATATTAAATAATGGATTCCCTTACACATATTGTCCTTGGTGCATGTATTGGAGAAGCCATTCTTGGAAATAAATTGGGCAAAAGAGCTATGCTTCTGGGTGCTGTAGCTCAAAGTATTCCTGACATTGACTTCATTGCTTCATTTTGGCTCAACCCGGCAAATAATTTATTGGCCCACCGCGGATTTACCCATTCCATTTTATTTCTACTTCTATTTACACCTTTATTGGCGCTACTGGCAGAACGATGGCACAGGCCACATAATATCTCGATTGCAAGATGGTGTTGGTTTTTTGGATCAGGCATGCTCATTCATATTTTTATTGATGCATTTAATAATTATGGTGTTGGATGGTTTGAACCTTTTAGCCATTACCGGATTTCCTTAAATGTAATATTTGTGGCTGATCCACTTTTTTCAATTTGGCCTGCAATAGCTTTCATTATTCTATTGTTTTTAAAACCAAAAATAAAAGAAAGAATAAAATGGGCCTGGTTGGGCCTGATATTTCCGGCATGCTACCTCTTGTTGGGTGTAGTTAATAAAGTAATTATTGATAAGGAAATAAAAGCAATGGCTGTAAAACAAAATATTTTCTATAAAAGATATGTAAGCACTCCTACGCCTTTTAATAATTTTTTATGGTACATCATCATGGAAAATGATTCAGGTTTTAATATCGGGTATTCTGCTGTTTTTAACCGGAATAAAATTTTCAAATACAACTATTTCCCCAGGAATGATCACTTGCTAGAACCTGTATCGGACAGGGAAGACCTGCAACGTTTACGCCGTTTTTCACAGGGATATTATACCGCAGAAAAATGGAACGACACGATCGTATTCAATGACCTGCGCTTTGGCCAGGAAGCCGGATGGGCAGATCCTTATGCCCATTTCGTTTTTCATTATTATTTAAAACAAGGTGCAGATAACAGGCTTGTTGTACAAAGGGGGCGTTTTGCCCGCTGGGACTATGATACATTTAAATTGCTTATCAAGAAGATCAGAGGTGAATAATCAATCATGGAGTTGATTTTTTATTTCGTGGCTTAAAATAAAAAGTGAATAAAAAGAAAACTAATTGTATGAAATCATAAGATACCCTGTGAATGATCTTATGAAAGAAATTATACTTTGCTTTAAAATCACATTCCATTACTTCAATACAATCTTCTTTAATGATATTATCTATCGTCATTTTCACCGTTTTTGCAAAATGTTCATTGGCTACATCCAGGTTTAATTCTATACTTGCAAAAGCACTGATAAAATTCATATTATATGAGCCAACGGTTACCCATTTATCGTCGTACAATGAAAGTTTACTGTGCAACACGTTCTTTTGATATTCGAATATCGTGATCTTATTCTTAAAGACCCAATGGTAAATATATCTTTCGGCATACTTAACGATCATAACATCAGAATTCCCTGTCAATACCAACTTAATATTTACCCCCCTTTTTGAAGCAGCCACTATCTTTTTTCGCATAACCCTTCCCGGTAAAAAATAACTGCTCATGATAATGATCTGTTCGGTAGCACGACTAAACATTTCGCTATAGCTTATTGAAATCTGATTTTGCTTTCTTACCCAATCGTTGCGCCTGACCCTGACAAGACATTCTTCCATTAAAATAGGATAAGCAGGCTCTGCATCGGCCGGAACTTGTTTAAAATCACTGGCTGATTTTGTCCATAATTCTTTACAAATCCGGTTAAGATCAGTAACAACTTCACCTTCCACAAATATCCCCCAGTCCATCCATGCATTTTTACCCGGCATATCATTGTACCTGTTGGATATATTTAATCCACCAACCATGCAATACCTGTTATCTGTAACTATTACTTTATGATGCAGGCGTCTTCCGAAATAGAAATTTCTGCTCTTTAATAGTGGTTCAAAAAAACGAAAATATATTCCTGCGTCTTTTAACGCTTTAACAAACTCATGTGATAAACCCTGTGATGCATAACCATCTACCAACATGAAAACCTGTACACCCCTGATGGCAGCCTTTTTTAACGCATCAGCAACAAGGTTACCTGTTTCATCTTCATCAAAAATATATACCTGCAGATGTACGGTCTCTTTAGCATCATCGATCATTTTTACCAGCTGATCAAAATACAATTTACCTCCACGTAAAAGAATTACCCGGTTATGAATCTTGTAAAGAGATGTATTATTATTTATAATACGCGACATATTGTTAAGCAAATTCAGTATTTATTTTATAATAAATAAAAATGAGTTCCATATTAACTGACATCATGAAAATTGTTTGTTCCTGAAAAATATAAAATCTCAATGTATCATATTTGTGAATGCTGTACCAAATGATTCTAATCAGTCGTATTGCATATTTATCTCATAATTTATTTTGCTGAGACTATCTAATTTCGGAAAGATAAATAACAATTCATGAAAATTAATATTAGTAAAACTGACCGTGCGACCAGGACATTGATCGCTCTTGTATTTATCCTGCTTAATATCAGTGGGGCAGTTGATTTTTCTGTAAGTATATTAATATGGGCATTTGTTGTAATTTTTTGCTTTAAATGCTTTTACAGGCCATTGCCCTTTTTATACCCTTTTTGGGATAAATACACATTCACGGAAAAAAGATATTAAACAACATCACTAAAATAATAATCAGATAGGTTTAATACTAAATAAATGTATTTTACTGACCTTCACTACTATATTCTTCTTTATCTACTGGTGGTTCAGAGAACAGGCTTGTATTGTTGTTTGTCCTTATGGAAGATTACAGGGAGTGTTGCTCGATAAAAATTCAATTATTGTAGGATATGATTATAAACGTGGCGAGCCGAGAGGCAAACTTCACAAAGAAGACAATTTTAAGATCAAAGATGACCATGATTGCAAATGCACCAATTGCAAAGGCGATGGCGGTTGTAAGGATGTTATTCAAAAAATGGAAGCAATACAACCTGTTGCCGTGCATGGTGATTGTATTGATTGTTATGCCTGTGTAAAAGTTTGTCCAACGGGTATTGATATCCGTAACGGCACACAACTGGAATGTGTAAACTGTACTGCATGTATAGATGCCTGTGATGCTATCATGACCAACATTCATAAACCTGTTGGGCTTATCAGGTATGCATCAGAAAACAGTATAAAAAATGGTATACAGCTATCGTTCACCCGTCGTATTAAGGCATATACAGTTGTGCTTTCATTGTTGATATTGCTGCTGGTATTTTTATTGGTGAGCTGCACAGACCTTGATGCAAGGCTTATGAGAACTGCAGGCATGACCTATACTTCTCTGCCCGATGGCCGCATCAGTAATTTATATAATCTAAAACTGGCAAATAAAACGCATAAAGATATACCGGTGCATTTGAAACTGGAGAACATGCCCGGCGAGATCACACTAATTAACAGTATTAATCCTGTAATCAAAAAAGAAGATTATACTACGCTTCAGTTCTTTGTGAAGCTTAAAAGAAGCGATGTAAAAAGCTGGAAAACAATTGTGGTTATAGGTTTATATGATTCAAATGAAAAGATCAAAACCATCACAGCAAAATTCATAGGGCCTGAAGTATATAATTAAGGTTTTTGTTATAAGATAAATAAAAAAATTATCTATTATCCAAACGAAGTGATACAAATAAACTGATAAACTGATAAACCACTAAACCATGAACTGGGGATATAAAATACTTACCGTTTACATCATATTTGTTGCAGGCATATTATTCCTTGTTTTCAAATCATCTTTTCAAAACCAGGACCTGGTAGTTCCTGATTATTATGAACAGGAATTAAAATTTCAACAAAGGATCGATGAAACTGAAAGGGCCAATGCCTTATCTACAGATGTTAAATATGTGATCAGGGGAAAAGAGATCATCATCATTTTTCCACCCGAAATGAAAGGGATAACTGTTAGTGCGCATGTATTGTTGTATTGTACTGCAGATAAAAGTAAAGACTTAGAACAAGACCAGACAACAAAGGATGGAGAAATAAAACTGGCATTGCCTCCTGCCAATAAAGGTTTACATGAATTGAAGATAAACTGGGCAGCGAATGCAAAAACATATTATTACGGGCAAAAAATATTTATTCAATGGCAAGCTTGTTCATAGCAGCTTTTATTATGGGCAGTATCGGCAGTGTGCATTGCATTGGTATGTGCGGTCCGCTGGCTTTGTCATTACCCGTTGTTACAAATGATCATACATCCAGGTTCATCTCTACCCCTATTGTATAATGCCGGCCGGATCTTTACTTATGCCTGGCTGGGAGCAATTTTTGGCATGATTGGGATGAGTGTTGCATTTTTCGGTTACCAGCAATGGCTCTCTGTTATCCTTGGAATTGTCATTATACTTTTTATTGTTATCCCAAAAAAACACTTTGTATCCTCGGGTAGCAATACTTTGATCCGTTTTTTTGAAAATATTAGATCATCCTTAGGTAAACTTTTTTCAAAAAGGAATTATCATTCAGTTTTTTTTATTGGTTTGCTGAATGGATTACTTCCATGTGGTCTTATTTATATTGCTATCGCAGGTGCAGTGTCAACTGCATCTGTAATAAAAAGTAGTTTATTTATGGCTGCATTCGGTTTGGGTACATTGCCTGTGATGTGGAGTATTGCTTTTTTTGGAAGCAGTATCAATATGAATATACGTATGAAGATCAGGAAAATGTATCCATATGTTATGTTGTTGATGGCGATATTGTTGATCATTCGCGGGCTTGGATTAGATATCCCGTATTTAAGCCCTGATATGAACCAGGATCATTCGGGTGTAAAAGAGGAAATAATTTGTCATGATTAAATACATGACCTGAACTGATAAATGTTAGATTTTTTTTTAACTCCGGTTAATATATTTGTTTAAACAATTCGGCAACATTGATAATTATGAGTCGTATAAAAATTTCAGGAGTAGATCAGTTCCTGCATGAAAACCTTACATGGGACCGTGCACTGGATTTTTATTTACAGGAAAATGCTTTTCTAAAAACCCGGTTATCCCAGGTGGTTGATAAAAATACGGGTAAGGATTTTGTGGTTTTAGCAGAACGATTTAATAATAGTTTTATTCACAATGATGAATGCATCAAGGATCTGCAAAAAGATATACATACACAACAGAAAATGATAAAACAAAAGATTGACGGATCAATTGTTGATGAAAATAAGATGATCCGTCAACAGAATAAATTACGCAATGAAATGGGATTTTTTGAGAAAGATTTTGCCCAACTTAAAAATGAGTTCAATCAATACCTGTTTACACTACTGTGAATTTAGTTAAGCATTTCTGATAATTTCTTTTCATTCATAACAGATATCTTGCTCCCCTGTATTTCTATCAGTTTTTCCGCTTTAAAATCACTCAATGTACGAATAAGCGATTCTGTAGCAGTACCTGCAATATTGGCAAGATCTTCCCTTGAAAAATTGATACTGAAAATATCATTCTCGTCCTTACCATATTTTTTTAACAGTGTTATCAGTGCAGTAGCTACACGTTTTCTAAGAGAATTATAAGCAATATTCAGTAACTGCTGTTCTTTTTCAATGATATTTTTCGCAAGCAATTGTATGAATTTTTTTGTAGCATCTGCATTATAACGCAACAAATTCTCAAATTCATCAATGGGTATTTCGGCTACAACACTATCATCAATTGCTTCGGCTGTATCCTTATAAGTTCCACCTTCCAGAAGTGCTGTGTATCCAAAAAAATCGCCTTCGGTATATAAACCGATCGTAAGCCCTTTACCCTCTTCATTACTGATATAAGTTTTTACCTTCCCGGATTTAATAAAAAATAATTTCTGCGGGTGATTCCCTTCAAAATAAATAGTTTGTTTTTTTTTGTAATGATTTTCCTGTCTGTTCTCTGTAATATCATGTAACGCATCTTTTCCTCCAAATTCTAATAGCATTTCTTCGAGGCCGCTTGGATCGGAAGTATATTCTTTTTTCAAAATGCTGATCTTTTTAAACCGGCTATCAATTGCATTCAACAATTCAATATCAGTAAATGGCTTGGTGATATAATCATCTGCACCCATTTCCATTCCTTTTCGCAAATCGGCCCTCTCAGATTTTGCAGTTAAAAAAATAAAGGGTATCCCTGAAAGCTGTTCATTTTTATTTAACAAATGTAAAACGCCGTATCCATCCAATACCGGCATCATGATATCACAGATGATCAGATCAGGCTTTGATACTAATGCTTTTTCTATTCCTACCTTACCGTTTTCGGCAGTATCAACAGTATAATTTGACAACTCCAAAATTTCAGCAGTATTTTCTCTGATTTCGGCGTTATCCTCTATCAATAAAATTCTTTGTTTCATTTTTAATTTTTTGGACTTGTAAAAACTATTGTGATGCTGGTTCCTTTTTCAAGTTCGCTCTTAAAACTAATCTGCCCGTTCATTAATTCTGCATATTTTGCCACGATATGTAAACCCAATCCGGTTCCCTGAATATTAGTAGCATTAGAGGCACGAAAAAAACGTTCAAATAAATGTTGCTGATCTACATCGGAAATACCAATCCCATTATCTTTAACTGTAAAACTAAATGTATCTTTTTCTACTACTGATATAATTTCGATCAATCCATCTTCGCTGGTAAATTTAATTGCATTTGACAAAAGATTGAAAACAATATTTTTCATAAAAGAATCATCCAGGTTTACCATTTCATTGCCTGTATGTAAATAACTTATTTTTTGCCCCTTCTTTTTTAATCCCTGAATCTCAGTAATAATACCTGCAATGAAATTCTTTACATTAAAGAGATTAAATCTTGCAATAACTTTTCCATCTTCAATTTTTCCTATCGATAAAAAATCATTTAAAATATCAGTAAGGTTATTTACAGAAGATTTGATTCGGTGAATATGTTTGTCCCTTTTTTCCTGCTCGGCAGAATCTGTATACTTTGCCAGAAGCGAAGCAGAAGAGAGAATGGTACTTAATGGGGTTCTGAATTCATGTGATGCCATGGAAACAAAACGGGTTTTAAGGTCGCCGAGTTCCTTTTCCTTATTTAGCGCTTTCTTTAGTTCATCCCTGGATGATTCAATTTGTTGCATAGCTTCCTGTAACTGGCCGGTTCTTAATGCAACTTTTTTTTCAAGATCCTCATTCAATTCCTCTACCTTGGCATTATATACTGCCAGTTGCTCTTTCTGTTGTGAAATAGCATTTTCAATTTCCTTTCTTATACTTATATCAATGATAAAAGCGATCACAAATGCCCCCTCAATAGTTGTGTAGTTACTTAAACTTATCTCAACAGGAAACTCAGTGCCATCCTTTTTTAATGCAAAAAGATCTCTGCCAATTCCCATTGTCCTGGGCTCCGGCTTTTTTTGAAAATTTTCTCTATGCTTATGATGCGTACCGGAATAGCGGGAGGGTAAAAATATTTCAACCTTTTTACCAATCACTTCATTTTTACTATTATATCCAAACTGTTTGATCAGAAATCC
>JANOPU010000048.1:0-13645 GCA_031422055.1 Ferruginibacter sp. | reverse complement strand
CAGAGAAAGTTAAAGTAGATGAATTTTATCCTGAAAAAGTACTTATCCATAAAAACCAGTTAGAAAATTTTGAAAAATTGATTGATCAGATTAAGACAGATAGCATACAGCTTATCTTTGTAACTACCCCAACCTATCAATTAGATCCAACACCTTATTTGAATTTACCTATTTACAATTATTACAGATCTATCGCTGCTAAATATTCAATACCATATATTAACTATAATGTAGAAAAAAGATCCTCAATAAATTCAACTAAAACATACTTTGCAGATGGCGGACATTTGAATTATTCAGGCAGCACAGAATTTTCGAAAATATTAAAAAATGATTTAGAAAATTTTTTGAAATAATTATTCAACCAAATATAATTTCATATGAAAGTATTTTTAACCTTTCAAACCTTTTTACTTCTATCAATACTTTCTTTTGGGCAAGGGATTTATATAAAAACTTTTGGAGACTCGAAATCAATTCCGGTCATTTTTTTACATGGGGGGCCGGGGTATAATTGTGCGAATTTTGAAGCCACAACTGCCCAGGAATTGAGCAACCGCGGTTTTTTTGTGATTGTATATGACAGACGTGGCGAAGGCCGTTCACCGGATCAAAATGCTACATATTCTTTTAGTGAAACTTATGATGATCTAAATAATATTTATAAAACATATGCTATTAAAAAAGCTGTTTTAATCGGGCATAGTTTTGGAGGAATAGTAGCAACACAGTATGCTAAACAATATCCTAAGAACATCAGGTCTATAATCCTGATTGGTGCACCTGTATCTTTACAAGAGTCCTATAAAAACATAATAAAACGCTCTAAAGAAATATACCAGGTAAAAAATGACTCGGCAAACAATGCCTATATTGATCTTTTGGAAAAAATGGATTCAACTTCATTAGAATATAGTGCTTATTGTTTAGGGCATGCCATGCAAAACAATTTTTACTCTCCAAAAAAATCATCAGAGGAAAGGAAAAATATTTATCTAAAGTTCAGCAAAGACAGTTTAGCCAAAATTGCATCTAAAATGACCTACCAGGCACCACAGTCATTTTGGAAAAATGAACATTACACAACATTAGATCTTACAAAAACCATGGAGGAATTAATAATCATGAAAATAAAAATATTTGGGCTTTATGGCAAAGATGACGGGCTTTTTTCATCACAGCAAGTTGAAGATTTACAAAATATGTTGAGCAAATCCAATGTTGAATATATAGATAATTGTTCACACAATGTGTTCATAGATCAACAAACAATTTTTATATCCAAACTGGAAGAATGGATAAAATAACATATGTTCATAAATGAAGATTAATTCATTTTAATAACCTTAATCTTTCTTATTTCATTTTCTTGCTTAACTTCCATAATATATACGCCCCCACTCAAACGCTCTAATGCATCAATGGTAAAACTATTAAGTCCAATACTAACCTTTTCGTTTATCGTTCTAACTACAACCCCTTTTGTATCGATAAAACTGATTGCTATTTTACCAGCCTGTTTAAACTCTGCAGCAAACAAAAAATAATTTTTAAACGGGTTTGGTGAAACGGTCAGTTCATTATTTGTTTTAGTACCCGAAAAAACCCTGACTGTAAATGAATAAGCAAATCTGGCATCGATATCGTTCATTTTTAACCGGTAATAAATATACCCATCCAGGAAACTATCATCTTTAAAATCATAATTACTAAGCCCTGTATTCATTTTTGCTGATACGGCACCAATGTTCTCAAAATTTATTCCATCATAGCTACGCTGAATATCAAAATTCTTCAGGTTTATTTCTTCCGATGTGATCCAACTGATAAGATTTGTTTGACCCCGTACGGCTACATTAAAAGCATTAAGTTTAAGTGGCAATGGGCCGCCGCATTGAGGCAGCAAACGTGCAGAATCAATTGAATAAAGCCCATGTGCATCTGTTACTGTTAACTGAATAAACCAGGTATAATCATCACCGTTACAGCCGATCCTTGAAATTACATCAGTAGTCACTTTATTAGTATCCAATGGTTGGGGATGAAGATGATTGCTGTGCCGCAGTTGTGTTTGCCAAACATAAAATAATTGATCCGTCCTGTGTTCTGCATCGGTAACATTTGCCTGTAAAGAATAGGTTGAATCACTTCCAATTGTATAAAATAAATTATCAGCAGGACTTGTTATTTCTACATTTGGAGGTGTATTGTTCGCAGAAATAATAATACTGTCGATACTTGTTACATTCTGATTATCCTTTACTGTTAGTTTTACAACAAATTTTTTCGGGTTTGAATTTGTAGTAGTAAATGTATGTGATGGATTTGCAGATGTACTCACTGCTGTACCATCCCCAAAATTCCACGAATACGATATGGCCCCACCTTCGGGGTCAAAAGAGGTATTACCTGTAAAATTCACAGCCAATGGACCAGGCCCGAATGTTTTATTTGAAGTCATTTTTACAACAGGGGCCTGATTACCACCAAACATAATTTTTTTAACCAATCCTGTTCCCAGGTCAACACAAATCAGGCTTCCATCCAAAGGGTTCTCAGTAATGCAAACAATGGCTGTCCAACCGGAAGAAAAAATATTAACATTAGTAACCTGGTCGACAAACTGTATCGTAAAATTTTTTAACCAGCCACCTCCATAATCAGCCTGAAAATATGTATTTCTATATGCCACAGGGAAATTATTACCAGTGTACCATGAACCACCAACTGCTGCATTTCCTTGAAATGGAGTGCCTGTTACACCAGATCCAGACGAGCCGATTTGTGCAACTGATATATTATTACCATTAAATTTTTTAACCCTGGCGCTATCTGTTCCATGTTTCCAGTCTATTGCAGGAACAGAATGAAAGAAACGATTATCATTCGGGCTTGTTAATGCAATCGAACTATTGCAGGGATTATACACAGTATGAATATCATCTGCTGTTGCCTGTTTAATTAAATTCCTAAAACTTAAGAATTGCTGGGTACAACCTCCAACTCCGTTTAAAGGATTAGGTTCATCTTTATTATAAGTAGTAGTGCTTGGAGAAATATAAGTTCCCGATACTGTAATCCCTTCGAATAAAGGCCAACCACAATTAGTAGCCGGTTCCTTTATGATATGAAGTTCCTCAAAAGTACTCATTCCTACATCACCAACATAAAGCTCTCCAATGTCACCAGTAACAGGATTTGCAGAACCGGTGTTAGGCCTTATACAAAAACGAAATGGGTTTCGTAAACCAAATGCCCAAGTTCTTGATGCAGCTGATCTCGGAGATGCTGCACCATAATATGGATTACTGGAAATACCATTGCCTGTAACTGGATCTAATCTAAAAATCTTACCGCTGTAGCTATTGATCATTTGAGATCGAAATGCTCCTACATTTTCGTTGGTACGAATTATACCATCTGCTAATGCAGCGGTATAATATGTTCCGGATGAATTACCAAGATCTGCTCCACTATAGTTAGCACCTTCTCCTGCTGAAGCAAGCAAAGTACCATCGGCAGCAAAAGCCAATGAACCAGTACCATGTGATTCATATAAAATAGGAGGCCCGCTTGATGCTGTTTCACCAAGCAGGATAGTTCGGGTTAGTAAGTCAGTGATAATATTACTTCCAGATGTAATTGTTTTGTAACGGGTAATTCTTCCTATAGTTGCTGAATAAAAATCATTAGTAGAAGTTGAATAATTAGCAGTACCAAACTTTTTTAGATGATGCCTGTCAACAACATATAATAAATATATCAAGCCATTTACGTCAAAATTCGGATCAAGAGCAAACCCGGTTAAGCCAAAGTCTCTCCAATTACCTACCTCTGGAGAAATATCTAAAACAGGTGTTGCCTGTTTGTCATAAATCTGTGTAGAACTATTCCATTTGCAAACATAAACTTTCCCTCCTTTTTCCCAAACAAACAGTTTGGTACCTGTTTTATTAAAAGCAGCTCCAATAGGCTGGTTCCAACCAGAGCCAATATTAGAAGATGAAAATCCGGCAGGAAAAGTTTGTGCATTCACTATTACCGGTGCACAAAACAAAATCATTATAACCAAAAAAGGTTGTAATACAATTTGGGTAACAAAATATTTCATATATCAGTATTTATAAAAAGTATCATCACTCTTAGTTTTGAATAACCAAATGATTTTTTAAAACCCGGTTTCTTTAATGAGATTATGGGGGGGGAGAATTAGATAGGAATTGAATACCTGGTATAAAAGGGTCGTTGTGTAATTAAAATCTTGTTTAAAGGTACAAAAAAAATAATAAAATTCAAATTTTTTCCAAAATTCTATTGTTTTATGCCCTATATATTATTATTGTTCTAAGTTTGCCAAAAGTGGCCATATGGAATTAAAATTCATAAAAAATATACAGTTCACCAAGCTTATAAAAGTAGACGGGAAATTAAAGGAATTTAATTTTAGAAAGCCGAATGGAAAACAGGAAGGTCTTTTTACAGTTGATGTTATAGATGAAAGGGGTAATCGCATCATATTCAACATGGAAAAAATTGATCTGCATTGGAAAATCGTAACAAAAGAAATACCTTCCTGGGTGCTTGAGTCTGAAAATAATTTTCATGAATTAATTGAAGGAGAATTTACATTGATATAATAAAATATTTGTTGCGATGTAAAATGAATTTTAACAACCGTCAGGATCAAAGTTTCATTTTATTTTTATTATTCTCTTTTTTGCAATAGAATCAAACGTTATCGAATTTTAGAATAAAAAAAACAAAACCCATAGTTCTTAAACAAATAAACATATTTACATTATACTAATTCTTAACTGTATTAAAAAACTATTTATGAGAAGTGCTTCCATTATTTTTTGCTTTTCCATGTTTCTGTTATCCGGATGTTCAAATGCAGACTCTTCATCTGATAAAAATTCAATTGACAGCAGTATCTTATTAAAAACAAATCCGGAAAATACCGGGATGATTCCGGCAGATACGACCGCCAATATTCAATCTGTTCCAAATGTTCCAAATGTTCAAAATGTTCAAAATGGCATTCAAACATTACCTGCTTCTGCAACAGCTCCTGTAGTAACTACCGGAGCAACCACAGCAACTCAAACTGCAGCAGGAATGAATCCTGCACATGGACAGCCTGGGCATAGGTGCGAAATCGCTGTTGGTGCTCCGCTGAATTCCGCACCTGCAAAACCTGCAACAACAACATCAACTCCCGTCTCTAATCAACCGGTTGTAACTTCTACTACTCCTGTAGCAACACCTGCTGCAACCCCTATTGTAACTGCTCCGGGAATGAATCCTCCACATGGTCAGCCCGGACACAAATGTGAGATCGCAGTTGGGGCACCGTTGAATTCAGCTCCTGCAAAAACAATCGTACCAAAGTCGGAGACAATTATAAAAAGTGCTGATGGAGTTCCTGCCGGTATAGAATTACCTGCAAAGAAACCAACAAATGATTCATTCAGAAAGTAATAATTTTTTAGCAGTATTTCATGAATGAAACGATCGCTTTAATAGTTGGCTATCTTGCTTCTGTATCTCTCGGATTTTCTTTGCTGGTAAATAATGATTTAAAATTCAGGTGGCTTAGTGCCATTGGATGTATTGCATTTATTGTTTACGGTATTTTGATCAGTGCATTTCCTGTCATCTTAACGAATGCTATCCTTTTATTGATAAATGTTTTTCAACTGATAAAAATTTACAAAAGAAATGAAATTTTTGATCTGCTGGAATTCAACAAAGATGACACACTGATACATAAGTTTATGTCGTTTTATGAAAAGGATATAAAAAACTATTTCCCCGAATTTGAAATGAATGAAGAAAACGACAATGTAAATTTTGTTGTTTTAAGGGATATGGTTGTTGCTAATATTTTTGTTGCAACAGTATTAAATGATGGTACAGCACTTGTAAAATTAAATTATACCATACCAAAATACCGGGATTACAAGATTGGCAAATTCCTGTTCCAAAAAGAAAAACAACTATTGCTTTCAAGAGGAATAAAGCGACTTGTCTATTTACATGTTCATAATAATCAACATGAAAAATATTTATTAAGAATGGGGTTTGAAAAAGAATTTGTGCATGCGCAGGGTTACTTTCATAAAAACATTGCATAAAAGATATTCTTTCTTCGGTTGTCTAAATTCTAAGAGTACAATCTAATAAACACATATATATAATTACTAATACTTATTTTTTATTATAGCAATAAAATCTGTTCAACTGGTCTTTTTTTGATTTATAACAGTACATTTACAAACAAATTTCTATCAATCAAAACAAAATTTCATGAAAAAAACTTTACTATTAACATTTTTGTTTGCATTGTTAACTATCCTCGGTTTTTCACAATCAGACAGGTTTTGGTCAGGGAACAATGAAAGCCTTGATAAGATCACAAAAGATAAAGCTGTTTCCAGGCTATCTTTTCCTAAAACATTTAAATTATTTAATCTGAATGTTGCCCCCTTAAGTCAGGAATTATTTTCTGTTGTTGGCAGTCAGGCTACAAAACATTCTACGGTTATTTCCTTACCCAATGCTAAAGGTGAAATAGAACAATTTGAAGTTTTTGAAGCTTCGAATTTTGAACCTGCATTGCAAGCACGTTTTCCACTTATAAGGGCCTTTTCTGGTAAAGGAATCACTGATAAGTATGCAACTTTGAAATTAAGTATTTCTCCACAGGGAATTCAAACAATGGTTTTCAGAACAGAAAAAGAAAATGAATTCATTGAACCATATTCACAAGACCATTCTGTTTATGCGGTTTTCAATTCTTCAAGAGAAAAAGGAAGTTTACCATGGACCTGTTCAACAGAAGATCAACAAATTTCAGCAGGCATCAATGCACAAATTTCAAATACATTCAGGCCTGAAAGTAACACAGGTGAGTTAAAGACTATGCGATTAGCACAGTCATGTAACGGGGAATATTCTAATTATTTTGGTGCATTTAACAATACTCAGGTTGCATTGGTTTTAGCTGCCTTTAATGCAACATTAACCCGTTGCAACGGTTGTTATGAAAAAGATCTGGCATTACATTTAAATCTTATAGCGAATACAACAGCAGTTATTTATTATGACCCTACGACTGACCCATATACAACCTTGGGTGCCTGGAATGGTCAATTACAAACAGCTTTAACTGCAAATATCGGAGAAGCAAATTATGACATTGGCCATATGTTTGGTGCTTCCGGCGGCGGCGGAAATGCTGGATGTATTGGTTGTGTATGCTCAGATGGAATAAAAGGAAGAGGTATCACCTCACCTGCCGATGGCATTCCACAAGGAGATAATTTTGATATTGATTATGTAGCGCATGAAGTAGGTCATCAATTAGGTGGAAATCACACATTTTCTATGAACATAGAAGCTGGTGGCGCAAATAATGTGGAAGTCGGTTCAGGAATTACGATTATGGGTTATGCCGGTATTACAAACCAGGATGTTGCACCCCATTCTATTGACATTTTCCATGAGCGTTCAATCCAGCAAATTCAAAATAATCTGGCCACCAAAACCTGCCCAATTACGACAAGTCTTGCCGCGACCAATGCAACACCGGTGGTTGCAGCAGTTGCCAATCGCATTATTCCTTTCAGTACGCC
The DNA here is from genome assembly GCA_031422055.1 of Ferruginibacter sp. Classification (GTDB taxonomy): domain Bacteria; phylum Bacteroidota; class Bacteroidia; order Chitinophagales; family Chitinophagaceae; genus Ferruginibacter. The sequence goes on along the minus strand of JANOPU010000048.1, from coordinate 6,008 downwards.
ATTTATTCTTACCGGATCAGCTACAGATGCGAATGCAGGAGATGTACTGACTTATTGTTGGGAACAAAATGATAATGCAAATTCATCCGTTACTGGAAACAATAGTGTTGCCTCTCCCGGAAAACTGGTAGGGCCAAACTGGTTAACATTCCCTGCTACTTCATCCCCATCAAGAACCTGTCCAATATTAGCAACTATTTTAGCCGGTAATTTCATAACCGGATCACTTCCCGGTGGTGATGCTATTGCAAATATTGAAGCGTTAAGTTCTGTTGCAAGGACATTAAATTTCAGATTAACTGTAAGAGATAATTCAGCTTATAGTTCAAATGCTCCGGTAAAAATTGGCCAAACTGCATTTACTGATATGCAGGTCACGGTAACAGGCCAGGCCGGTCCTTTTGGAGTTTCATCTCCCAATACTGCAGTTTCCTGGCCTGCTCAAACTTCACAAACCATTACATGGACTGTTAATGGCAGTGACCTTGCACCAGTTTTTTGTGCCAATGTAAACATTCTTTTATCCACTGATGGAGGATTTACCTGGCCGATCACTCTTGCTACTAACACTGCAAATGATGGAAGTGAGGTTGTAACCATTCCTAATAATCCAACTACAACAGCCAGGGTTAAAGTTGAATCAGTTGGTAATATTTTCTTTGATATTTCCAATTCAAATTTTACTATCACAACTCCCCCATCAGGTTTTTCATTTAATAATGCAACAGCATCAACTATTGCTTGTAATGGACCGGCTTCAGCTAATATTACTTTAGGTACTACTTCCAATGGCGGTTTCTCTACTCCAATAAATCTTACTGCCACTGCAGGTGTTCCGGCTGGTACCAATGTTACTTTTACTGTTAACCCACTTACACCGGGTAATAGCACGATCGTTACACTAAACAATGCAAATACATTAGCAAACGGAACTTATAATATAACTGTGCAAGGAGTGGCTGGCGCTGCAACACAAACTACGGTAGTTTCTTATGTAGTTACCGCAGGCGCAGGACCAACTATAACTGCACAACCGTCAAACATTACAGCATGTACAGGAAGTAGCGCTTCATTTACAGTTTCTGCGTCTGGTGTTACTACTTATCAATGGCAACTGAACGGTGCCAATGTAGGAACAAATACCGATACTTATACGATTCCGGCAGTACTTGCTTCACAAAACGGTAATACCATTCAATGTACTTTAACCGGACAATGCGGTACAACGACTTCAAGTGTTGCAACCCTTACGGTTAATACGGCTCCGGCCATAACAACACAACCGGTAAACACAACTGCCTGTGTAGGTTCTTCAGCTACATTCACAGTTGCTGCAACAGGTACTAACATCAGCTATCAGTGGCAATCAAGTGCTGCAGGTTGTGCGGGGCCATGGTCGGATATACCAACTGCTACTGCTGCCAGTTATACCGTTTCAGGTATCACACTTGCCAATGACAATACGGGCTACCAATGTGTCATTACCGGCACTTGTACTCCCGCTGCTACCACCAACTGTGCTTTACTTACTGTTGGTAATGCTGCTGCTATTACAAGCCAGCCGGCTAATACTACCGTTTGTGTAGGAGACAACGCTTTCTTTACCGTAACAACTTCTGGTACCATCAACAGCTATCAATGGCAGGTTAATACAGGTACTGGTTTTAATGATATCCCTGCTGCTACCGCAGCAACACTTACTTTAAATGCGGTAACCGCTGGTATGAGTGGAAACCTCTACAGGGTTAACGCTTTCAGTTGTACAGCTATTCCGATCACTTCAACTGCTGCTACTTTAACTGTCAATACCCCTATCAGTATCTCTGCCCAACCGGCCGATGTTACTTTGTGTCTGGGTGCTAATGCCAGCTTTAGTGTAACGGCTGCCGGTACTGGCATCGCTTATCAATGGCAATATGCTGCTTCATGTACAGGAACATTTACTGATATCGCAGGAGCTAATTCAGCAACACTGAACCTTAACGCTGTAACACTTGCCAATGCTGGTGCTTATCATGTGGTTGTAACCGGAACCTGTAACACTGTTACTTCTTCCTGTGCTACACTTGTTGTTAACAGTCCGGTCACCATCTCTGCTCAACCCGTTAATGTTGATATCTGTCTGCCGCTTAACACGGCTTCTTTCAGCGTAACTGCTGCAGGTACAGGCCTTACTTACCAATGGCAGGTAAATACCGGCTCAGGTTTTACCAATATCACAACAGCTGGTAATGCTGCTACACTTAATCTTACAGGTATCACTGCTTCCATGAATGGTTACCTGTATCGTGTTGTATTGAACGGTACTTGTACCACAAACCTTAATTCTGCTACTGCAACACTTGCAGTAAACAGCCCGGTTAATATTACCTCACATCCTCAGGCAGTTTCTACCTGTGCAGGTTCTGCAGCCAGTTTCAGCGTTACTGCAACAGGTTCTACCATCACGTATCAATGGCAGGTAAGCATCAACGGAGGGCCGTTTGTTAATGTAACAAACACGGCTCCTTTCTCTGGTGCAACTACTGCCAATTTAAACATATCTCCGGTTTCAACTGCCTTAAACGGCTATGTATTCCAGGTGATCGTTTCGGGTATACCTTGCGGTGCCGTTACTTCTAATACTGCAACGCTTACGGCTAATGCTTTACCGGTTGTTGTTCTTACAGGGGCTTCTTATTCTAACATAACTCCTTATATCAGAACTACCCTTTACACAACGGTCAGCCCTCCGGGATCTTATTCCTATCAATGGTACAGAGATGGAGTATTGGTTCCTGCAATTACTGCCGACAGATTTGCAGTAACAGTTGATGACCTCGGAATTTATGATGTAACAGTTACCAATACTGCAACAGGATGCAGCAGTAATAAATCAAACAGAGTTGAAATTGATTTTGAAGCTTCTACGACACTGTTCATTTATCCTAACCCAAGTTCAGGACAGTTCCAGGTAAGGTACTTAAGCCTCATTAACAATGTTAACCGTACCCTGAATATTTATGACAGTAAAGGGGCCAGGGTTTATTCTAAACTTTACACCACTTCAGGGCCTTATACCTTGATGGATATTAACATGGATAATGCAGCTTCTGATATTTACCTTGTTGAACTTCAGGATGCTAGCGGAAAACGAATAGCCTCAGGTAAAGTGGTTATCAGGTAATCACAACTTAAATAATAATTAAAAAACTCCCGTCTGAAGCAAGACGGGAGTTTTTTAATTATACACTTAACGATATTGAAAATTTAGGGTTACAAAAAATTAATGCTTTAATTAAGAATTATTAAAATCCACAAAATCATTAATTTTAGAGATTATTCAATAAATTTGAAATAAGTTAAACTAAATTTTAAAATATGAAAAAAATTTACAAGATTATCATTACACTAATGTGTGTAACTAATATTAATTTTTCAATTCAGGCACAAAATAGTTTTTTCATTGATGCAGGTGCAAATAAAGTCATCAACACTATCGGTAAACGTGTGATCGTTCCTGAAAAGTTCAGAACGTATGAAGCAAACTTAAGTCAGTTAAAAACTTTTTTATGGTCACTCCCTTCAGAAAAAGATATTATCTGGAACAGAAATCAGACGCCTGTTATTCAAATACCAATGCCGGATGGCAGTATGGCTAATTTCCATGTATGGGAAAGCAGCATACAAGAACCGGGACTGGAAGCAAAATTTCCTGAAATAAAAACATTTACCGGACAGGGAATTGATGACCCTTATGCAACAATAAGGTTAGATATTACACCAAGAGGTTTTCATGCACAGGTTTTAACTATAAACGGTACATATTATGTTGACCCGTTTGCAATAGGAGATATAAATTCCTATATCAGTTATTTCAGAAAAGATATGTCGACAAGAACAGGTTTCACTTGTGATGTTCAAAATCCGATTGCTGGAGTTAACAGGCCCGAAAATACTACAGCAGCATGCAGGGGAACTGATCTGCGTACTTATAGGATAGCAGTAGCCTGTACCGGAGAATATGCACAGGCGCCAGGAGTAGCTGCAGGTGCAAATCCGGCGTTATTACATGCAGCAATTGTAACAACAATGAATAGGGTTGTTGGTGTTTATGAAAAAGAAGTTGCATTAAGGATGGTATTGGTTGCAAACAATAATCTCGTTGAATTTTTAGATGCTGCAACAGATCCGTTTAATGGAAATAATAATGCCAATACTTTGATAAATGAAAGCCAGACTGTTATAACCAATGTTATCGGAACCGCAAATTTTGATATCGGGCACACTTTCAGCACAGGAGGTGGTGGATTGGCCGGGTTAGGTGTAGTTTGTGTGGATTCCCAAAAAGGAAGGGGCATTACAGGAAGCCCTACGCCTACCGGTGATGGCTATGATATTGATTATGTTGCTCATGAAATTGGGCATCAGTGGGATGGAAATCATTCAATGGCCGGATGTGGTAGTTCACCCACTTCTACTAAATATGAAGTTGGAAGCGGAACCACCATACAAGCTTATGCCGGAATATGTGGGGGGCAGGATATTCAACCAAATAGTGATCCTAATTTTCATGCGATCAGTTTTGATGAAATAAGTGATTATGTTTCAGGAACCGGGGGCTCTTGTGGAACAACTGCACCGACGGGGAATATTTTACCTGTTATAGATCCCTTACCGAATAATGGATTAAGCATTCCGGTTGGAACGCCTTTTACACTTACCGGAACTGCAACTGATGCTAATGGAGATGCACTGACTTATTGCTGGGAACAATGGGATTTTAGCGGGACTGCAAACTGGAATGCAGGAGCTACAGCCGGAGTAGGAAATACAGTACCCTTATTTAAATCGCGTATCCCAAAAACAACCGGCAGCAGGACATTTCCTGATATAGCAGTTATTTTAGCAGGTTACCCGGCAAACCCTGCGGCAACATTGGGTGGACTAAAAGGGGAAACACTATCTCCAGTGGCACGCCCGATGAAATTCAGGTTAACGGTAAGGGATAACCGTGCTGCAGGAGGCGGGGTTGTTTCTAGTGGAAGTGGTTGTCAGAGTTCAGCTATTTTTCAGGTGAACGTTACCGGCACAACACCTTTTACAGTTTCAGTTCCAAACGGAGGCGAAAGTTACCCCGGTAATACCACACAAACTATTACATGGAATATTGCCGGTACAGATGCTGCTCCGATCAGTGTTGCAAACGTAAAGATTTCTCTGTCAACAGACGGAGGGTTAACATACCCAACTGTTCTTGCTGCCAGCACTGCAAATGATGGTTCCGAGGCACTAACAATACCAAATAGTGCAACTACAACAGCAAGGGTAAAAGTTGAAGCAGTTGGCAATATCTTCTTTGATATTTCTAATGCTAATTTTACAATTACAGCAGCTGTATCAGGTTTTTCATTTAATAATGCAACGGCTACAACGATTGCCTGTAATGGACCGGCTTCAGCTAACATTACTTTAGGTACTACTTCCAATGGCGGTTTCTCTACTCCAATAAATCTTACTGCCACTGCAGGTGTTCCGGCCGGTACCAATGTTACTTTTAGTGTTAACCCACTTATACCGGGTAATAGCACGATCGTTACACTAAACAATGCAAATACATTAGCAAACGGAACTTATAATATAACTGTGCAAGGAGTGGCTGGTGCACTTGCCCCAACTACTGTTGTAACCTTTATCATTACTGCAGGTGCAGGGCCAATAATTACGGCTCAACCTGTAAACGTTACAGTATGTGCAGGTAATAGTGCATCATTTACTGTTACTGCAACAGGCGTTACTAGTTATCAATGGCAGGTAAACGCTATAAATGTTGGAACCAATTCCAATACTTATACATTACCATCTGTTATTGCATCTCAAAATGGAACTACTGTTCAATGTATACTTACCGGGCAATGCGGTACAACGACTTCAAGTGTTGCAACCCTTACGGTTAATACGGCTCCGGCCATAACAACACAACCGGTAAACACAACTGCCTGTGTAGGTTCTTCAGCTACATTCACAGT
>JANOPU010000047.1:0-18668 GCA_031422055.1 Ferruginibacter sp. | reverse complement strand
CAACACTATCACAATTGTACCACATTGCAAACATCATTATTCTAACAAACCGCCGTATGCCGAACGGCACGTACGGTGGTGTGAGAGGACAGTAAGGGAAATAATCCCTTACTTCCTACTCGATTTTATTACTCACGTTGTGCCAATAAAATTGAAACACAGCGACACAGCGACACAGCGACACAGTGGCACGAAGGAAAGAAGTTTTATTTCTTTTCTGTGCCTCTGTGTCTTTGTGCCCCTGTGTTCCAAAAAATGTATTAATAATTCATAATAATAAATCATATACCAGAAAAATTGAAATTAAGCATTGAAACACAGTGACACGAAGGAAAGAAGTTTTGTTTTATTTCATCTCTTTGCCTCTGTGTCTTTGTGCCTTTGTGTTTCCTAATTTATTAATAATTCATAACAATAAATCTTATGCCATAAAAACTGCTAGGCATTGAAACACAGCGACACAGCGGCACGAAGGAAAGAAGTTTTGTTTTATTTCATCTCTGTGCATCCGTGTCTTTGCGCCCCTGAGTTTCAAATCATTTAATAAAGAGGAAATAGCAAAAGAAAAAAATGAGCTCATTAATAACACCGATTATTACTAATATTGTATCACTTGTTACAACTTATAACGATACTTTTTAAACAGCATCTTTTTTATCTACTCATTTTTACTGATATTTACATCTTATGTCATACAGAATTGGTTCCGGGATAGATTTTCATCAATTAGCAGCAGGAAGACCCTTATGGATTGGTGGTGTTATGATACCACATCATAAAGGATCTGTTGGGCATAGTGATGCGGATGTATTATTACATGCTATTTGCGATGCTATGTTGGGTGCTTTGTGCCTGGGTGATATTGGAAAACATTTTCCGGATACCAATGCAGCATATAAAAATATTGACAGTAAAATTTTACTGGAACGTACTTTTAATTTAATAAAAGAAAAAGGGTATCATATCGTTAATATTGACTCAACAGTTTGTTTGCAGGAACCCAAGATCATGCCTTATGTTGAAAAGATGCAACAGGCTATTTCGAAGATTTTGCATATCAATGTCAACGATATATCTATTAAAGCAACAACAACAGAAAAGATGGGTTTTGCCGGAAGAGAAGAAGGTTTAAAAGCGTATGCTACTATTTTATTACAAAAGAATGGATAAAATCGAGGCATTTTTTTGAGGTCATTTTTTAATGACGATTTTCAGGAATAATATTTTATAGTATTTAATCTCTCTGAATAATTAAAAAATAATACCGGTAATAAAAGCATTAACTATTCAGGTTTACATAATTTTCTCATGTATTTTCAATTATAAAAAAATTGGTTACCAGTAAGTAATAAGTTGAATAATCTCAAATCGGTATTCTAAAATCCTGATCAAAAAAATATGGCCGGCTTAAATATTAAAATTTTAAATACCTCACAAAACGATCATCCTGCTTATGCTACAACTGGTTCTTCCGGAATGGATATAAGATCGTTTTTGTCTGAGCCTGTTTATTTAAAACCTTTAGAGAGATCATTAATACCCACCGGATTATTTATAGAATTACCTATGGGATATGAAGCTCAAATACGCCCAAGAAGCGGGTTGGCTTTAAAACAAGGGATAACCTGCCTCAATTCACCGGGTACAATAGATAGTGATTACAGAGGTGAAATAAAAGTATTACTTATTAATTTAAGTCATGAAGAACAGATTATAAATAACAATGACCGGATTGCACAAATGGTTATATGTAGGATAGAAAAAGTTACACTCGAGCCGGTTCAGCAATTGGAAGAAACAAGAAGAGGAACAGGAGGATTTGGACACACCGGCCTTCAATAAATAAACACATAAAAAAAGTAATGAAGTATTGTATCATAGGAATATGCTTTCTTAATCTGGCTTTATTTAGTTGTAGAACAACCCGTCAAATCAATAAAGCTATTGCAGCTAAAGACACTACAACAGTTTTTGATAATAAATCGGTTACGGATTCTATTAATATGGTCAATGAAACACTGAAAGTCTTTAATGATCATTATATTGATTTTAAAACATTTTCTGCTAAAATAAAAGTAGATATAGAAGACAGTAAAGGCAAGCAACCAGATATAACTGCAGTGGTAAGGATCATTAAAGACAGTGTAATATGGATATCCTTATCTGCCTCAATTCTTAACATTGAAGTTTACAGGGTTCTTATTAAAAAAGACAGTGTGGTATTATTGAACAAGCAGGATAAAGAAGTTCAATACAGGTCAATAGATTATTTGCAGGAAGTTGCGGAATTACCTGTTGATTTTAAATCAGTTCAGGATTTGTTGATTGGCAACCCCATTTTTTATAACGATTCCATAAAATCATATAAACAGGTAGATGATTTAATTTTAATTACCTGTATTGGAGAAATATTCAAGAACCTGTTAACACTTTCTTCTGAGAAAAAAGTATTAAAGCACATCAAACTGGATGATATTAATATTTCAAGAAACAGAACTGCTGATATTACCTATGATGAATATGAAAATAGCAATGGATTTATTTTTTCAACTTTTCGTCAGATCATTGCAACAGAAAAAAATAAACTTGAGATCAAACTCAAGTATAAACAATATGAGTTTAACAAAGAATTATCAATGCCTTTTAACATCCCCAAAAATTATAAAAAGAAATAATCGTTATTTGTATAAACCTGTTATTTTGACTACAGATGTTCATTCTGATTTGTATTTTTGTCAAAACTCCTAAATTCAGTACATGATAAAACTCATTTTTTCAATATTTATTTTCATAATTTCTTCTTGCGCTTTTTCAGCTCAAAGCCAGACCAGAGAAGAACTGGAAAAGGAAAGGCTTCAATTGAAAAGAGAAATTGAGCAAACGGAAAAACTGTTGAATAATAATAAGGTTCAGACAAAAGAAAACCTTCGGTCACTGGCATTGATCAATAGAAAAGTTAATCTGCAAGACAGGGTAATTGATAATATCAATAAAGATCTTAGGGTACTGAATAATGATATGTACAAAATGCAACGAGATATTTATCGCTATGATAAACTGTTGGATACGTTAAAACAGGAGTATGCAAAAAGCATGGTTTATGCGTATAAGAATCGTAGTAATTATGATTTCCTGAATTTTATTTTTTCAGCAGCTAATTTTAATGATGCAGTCAAGCGATTGAATTACCTGAAAAGCTACCGGAATTACAGGGAGATGCAAGGCGAAAATATTTTACGAACACAAGATCTCAAGCGTAAAAGAATCGGTGATCTTAGTGGGACTAAAAAACAGAAAAATGAAACCTTGCAAACGCAAAGTAAAGAAATGACAGCGCTTGAATCACAGCAAAAAGAAAAAGACAGAATTGTTTCCGAACTAAAAAAACAAGGTAAACAATTGAATAGTCAGATCGCTGCAAAACAGAAGCAGATGAAAAAGGTGAGCAATGCCATTGCAGCCGCCATTAAAAAAGCAATGGACGAAGCCAAAAGAGCGGCTTTGGCCAAATCTGCAGCAGAAGAGCGGAAAAGAAAAGAAGCAGAAAAGGACCCATCAAAAAACAGTAACAACAATACCGATAATGTAATTCCGAATAACAATACAAAATCAATATCAGTACCGGTTAAAACGAAAAAAGTTGTTCCTGCCAGCAATGCAGAAAGTGTATTATTGAATGCAGGCAATATAGCATTAAATACAAGTTTTGAAAAAAACCGGGGTTCTCTTCCATGGCCCATTGACAGAGGTATCATATTAATGCACTATGGAAGAAATACATTACCGAGTGGCAGTACGATGGATGTTACATCTGTTACTATTTCTTCGGATATCGGCACTTCAGTAAAATCAGTTTTTTCCGGAACAGTTTCAACTGTTCAAAATGTTGAGGATATGCAGGTTGTTATCATACAGCATGGAAGATATTTTACCACCTATAGTAATTTATCAGGGGTAACCGTTCAAAGAGGGCAGGATGTAACAACCGGACAGGTAATAGGAAGGGTAGCCGCTAATTTTGATGGGGTTGGGGCCATTGATTTCTATATGAGTAATGAAACAAGCAATTTTGATCCTGAAAGGTGGCTTCGACAACGTTAATTTAAACCATCTTAATTTAATGATCAGTCCTTAAGTAAATACAGAGATTTCAGATGTTATTGTGTCGTCAGAAGAGCGATTGGATTAATTGTTATTTGCAGTCAGTATAATTACACTCTTATATAATTTTTCATATTGCGGAACGATATTTTGGATATCGAATTTCTTAGCCTGCACAAGGGCATTTGTTTTAAAGGTAAGGTGTGTTGCTTCATCCTTTAATATTTTTATTGCATTTCTGCTCATATCTTCTATATCTCCAACTTCGCTCATATAACCGCAATAACCGTCAATATTTATTTCAGGTAAACCACCGGCATTGGTAGATATTACGGGCACTTCTGCAGCCATTGCTTCAAGTGCAGCAAGACCAAAACTTTCATATTCACTTGTCAATAAAAAGAGATCTGCAATAGGAAGGATATCTTCCATCTGTTCTTGTTTACCTAAAAATTTGATTGATTCAAAAGAAGGACAATCTCTGGTCATAGATTCTATTTCCGGTCTTTCCGGCCCATCACCGATCAGTAAAAGTTTACATGGAATTTCTTTTTGAATCAATAAAAATGTTTTTACAACATCATCAACTCTTTTTACTTTTCTGAAATTAGAAGCATGAACGATTATTTTTTCTCCGTTTGGTGCAATTAGTTTTTTAAATGCATTAACAGGCTTTTTATTAAAGCGCTTTACATCTACAAAATTGTGTATCACTTCTATTTCTTTACTGATCGTAAAATTCTTATAGGTTTCTTCTTTAAGATTATTTGAAACAGCAGTTAACAGGTCACTTTCTTCCATTGAAAATGTAACAACCGGACTGTATGTTTTATCTCTTCCAACCAAGGTTATATCTGTTCCATGCAATGTAGTTATTACAGGAATTATTTTATGTTGTTTTGCCAGGATCTGTTTTGCCATATATGCTGCAGCGGCATGTGGTATAGCATAATGCACATGCAAAAGGTCTATATTATTGTTATTCACTACATCTACCATAGTGCTTGCAAGCGCTGTTTCATATGGCGGATAGTCAAATAGCGGATAGGTTGGAACCCGAACCTCATGATAAAAAATATTGGTATGAAACCCGCTTAATCTTACCGGTTGCTGGTAGGTGATAAAATGAATGTTATGACCTTTTTCGGCAAGTGCTTTTCCAAGTTCTGTTGCTAACACCCCACTGCCGCCATATGTGGGATAACAAACAATGGCTATATTCATAATTAAAATAACATTTATGTAGTTTAAAGTTCAACAAATTAATCTTTTTTAAAGATCTAAACCTGCTGAAAATTTATTTTTAAAATTATTCTCAATGCAATTTACCAATAATATAAGTATTGCTTTTTTATATTAATGATTAGTGGTAAATGACTAAGTTTGTTCATAATTATTTAATATGGGAATACGATTCATTTATTTCCTTGTAACATTGTTTTCAGTTGTGTCGCTTACTGCTCAGGATGTTGATTCCATAACAATAAAGAAGATCGCAAATGAAATAATGATCAATGGGAAGGCCTATGATAATCTCCGGTATCTGTGTAAAAGTATCGGGCCAAGATTAAGTGGCTCTCCAAATGCTCAGAAAGCAATAGATGCTACTGCCAAAATGCTTAAGGATGCCGGAGCTGATACTGTTTATTTGCAGCCTTGTATGGTACCTCACTGGGTAAGGGGTGAAAAAGAAAAAGGGTTTATAAAACTTGATGATGGAACAAAATACAAATTGAATCTTTGTGCTCTGGGAAATTCTGTTGCTACCGGTAAAGGCGGTATTAACAGTTCTGTTATTGAAATTAATAATTTTGCTGAGCTTGATAGAATGGGAGAGAAGGAAATAAAAGGTAAGATCATTTTTTTTAATTTTCCAATGGACCCGACATATATCAGAACATTCAGGGCTTATGGGGAAAGTGGTATCAGTCGGAGGCGTGGACCTGCCTATGCCGCAAAATATGGTGCAATAGGAGTAATGATACGATCGCTTGCAAGTAATCTGGATGATTATCCTCACACTGGTACTACCGGTTATAACGATTCCTTTCCTAAAATACCTGCAGTGGCCATTAGTACAAATGATGCAGAATGGTTAAGTATGCAATTGAAAAAGAATAAGAAACTTATTGCTTATTTTAAAACAAACTGCCAAATGTTTCCGGATGTTCCTTCTTATAATGTGGTTGGGGAAATATTGGGTTCTGATTTTCCTAATGAAATTATTACAGTTGGAGGCCATCTTGATAGTTGGGACCTGGCAGAAGGTGCACAGGATGACGGCGCTGGTTGTGTGCAAAGTATCGATATCATCCGTACTATTAAAGCAGCCGGTTTAAAACCCAAGCGTACAATCAGAGCAGTTATGTTTATGAATGAAGAAAATGGAGGCAGAGGTGCAGCAGCTTATTTGATGCAGGCAAAGAAAAATAAAGAAAAACATATATTTGCTTTGGAAAGTGATGCAGGTGGATTTACGCCCAGGGGTTTTGGACTTGATATGAAAGAAACACAACGAAATAAAATCAAACAATGGAAGCATCTTTTTATTGATTACGGTGTATATGAATTTTATTCAGGTGGTGGCGGCGCTGATATTAGCCCATTAAAGGAATTGGGTACAGCACTTGCCGGGCTAAGCCCAGATAGCCAGAGATATTTTGATTTGCATCATGCAGCCACAGATATCTTTGAATCTGTAAGTAAAAGAGAGTTAAATTTAGGTACTGTTAATATGGCGGCTTTAGTATGGCTTGTGTGTGAATACGGATTATAATTATTGTCATTGCATTGATAAAAAATTTTAATAAAACAAATCATGAGCGAAGAAAAAATAATTGAAACTACATCTAAGAAAAGCGGGATTAGAAAATTCTTAGGAAGATTTTTCATCATTGTAATGATTGTGCTGGCTTTTGTTATATGGTGGCGATATTTTTACGTATTTGGCGAAGGTGTTAAATCAGGTGAGTTAAATTTTGTTGTTAAAAAAGGTAATGTGTTTAAAACCTATGAAGGAAAACTGATACAGGCTGGATATAAGTCCAGAACAACAGGCACAATTCAGTCTTATGAATTTGAATTCTCCATAGCAAATGACAGTATTGCAAATATTTTAATGCTGAATAGCGGAAAATATTTTGACCTGCACTATAAGGAATATAAAAATACATTGCCCTGGCGTGGTTACAGTAAATACATTGTTGATAAAATTATTAGTATGAAAGAAGTTGAGCGATGAACTTACTTGCCTGCATACAATAAAAAAATGGCCGGTTGCTTATGAAGCTCCGGTTTTTTATTTTTCCAAACTGAAACTGGCAAACTTATGATACTTTCATTCGTTGCGGTAATATTTACTGCAATACATAATTTTGTATCTGCATTACAGGACTGGATTATGCTTTCCAATATTTGGTTATTTCTGTAAGGGGTTTCAATAAATATCTTTGTACTGTTATTTTTAGCAGAGGCAATTTCAAGTTCTTTTATTTTTTTTGACCTGGCCAGATTATCAATTGGCAAGTAACCAACAAACTCAAACTGTTGACCATTCATTCCACTTGCCATTAAAGCTAATAAAACAGAACTTGGGCCAACCAGTGGTTTTATCACGCAATTCATTTCCTGTGCAACAGCAATCAATGTTTGGCCGGGATCTGCTATACCCGGACATCCGGCTTCGCTAATAATTGCAATATTCTTTTGTTCTTTTACTTTTAATTTAAAATTATTAATTTGCTCAGCTTCAGCTTTATGAATTTCAAACCATTCAAAATCATCAATAACTATATTTTTATCGAGGCTTTTTAAAAACCGGCGTGCAGTTCGTTCGTTCTCGGCAAAGATCACACTACATTTTTTTATTGCATCCAGTACATATGCAGGAATTGTTTCCGGTACTTCATCGGCAATCATACAGGGAACCAGGTAAACTGTTGTCATATTAAATTATCACATGGCTTTTTTTGGCGTTGAATAAACTTAAAGTTGCAGCAATAACAGCATAGCTTGGCGCAAACAACCAACCAAGTATTGGTACCAGGTGCATCATATAAAATACCATTCCGTTGCCGATAGCTAATCCTTTATGGCGACTGATAAATATGATACTTTGTTGAGTGCTCATTTTATTTCTTTCACTACTGTAATCAAGCATAGAAAATCCGAGGAAATAACATTCAACAAATAGCGCTACAAGTGGTGCAATCCATCCAAATAAAGGAATGAATGATAGTAATAGAATTGTTATAATATATACTGTCTGCCAAAGCATATTTCTTAAAGTTATTTTTATAGCTCTTGAAATATCGATTATAAGTTGTTTAAAACTGAAAGGAAATTCTTTCTCTTCAATGATACTTTCTGTCTTTTCGCTCAGGTAAGCAAAAACCGGAGAGCCAATAATTAAGAATACGTATTTAAATAAAGAGAAATAAAATAGCAAGGCAACTAGTCTGAATATGACCTGGCCAATGATGAAAAACCAATAGAGCCAACTATCCTGCATTTTGTCCAACCAGGTTTTAACGCCTGTTTTTAATAAAACAAACTCGATGGCACTGTTACTGGTTATCCAGAAAAGATAGATACCGATGACAAAAAGAATGGAATAAATGAGGCCCGGAATTATTATCCATTTCCAAAGCCTGTGCTTTACAATAAACCGGTGTGCCTGAGCATATGATTGTATTGCTATGATTATTTCTTTAAGCATTGGCAGTTTTAGAAGGAATAAGATTCTTTAAAGATAATAAATATATTTGAGTAGATTATCAGTCAGTTTACTTCTTTCGATAGATGTAAATAAGCAAAAAATCAGTGATAGAACTTGATAATTTTTTTTTATTTTAAAGTATAAATATTAGCTGCTGAAAAATTCCATTGCAATTAATGGAATACCCTTTATCTTAAAAGAGGAAATTAATTTGTAGCAGTCAGATGGGTAAAAAAGCTGTTGGCTTTTAGCAGTACTATGGAAAAAAAAATCTAAAAATATTTTTTAAAACTCTTGAGAAGCACAATTTATTGATAACAAACTTGTGGTTAAAAGCTAACAACTTATAGCTTTCTTAAAACTTCGGACAAGGTATTCCCTTGGATTCAATCTTGCGTCTGATATAAATAATGGAAACTTCTGACCCACCTCTGCTACCTGTTGCAGTTTTTAAAGAACTTGTATTTATATCATAACTAAAGCCAATCCTTAATCCGGTAAATTCTATGCCTATATATGGTATTATTGCATCTTTTAAGCGATACCAGGAACCAATATAAACACTCGTTGGATTTACTTCTCCGGGATTTGCATTCATAGAAAGTGCAGCACCTACTATGGTTTCACTTGCTTTATTTTGAATCTGGTGAATGACAGAAGAATTTAATGCTAAAACATCAGATAATGGAAATGAACCGCCTCCATGTATAGTAATTCGACCACTCAGATACCAGTTTTTATCTTTAAAACTAACTTTTGGCCTGTTGATATGATACATAGAAGCTCCCAAATAAAAATTATTTATTCCGTTTGAAGAGCCTGAATACAACAAACCTGCATTCATATCAACATAATTTTGATTTTGACCATTTGTTAATACATCATTTGTAGTACCGGTAAAACCATTTTGCCTTAGCATATCTTCAAAAGTAAGCTTGGTAATATCAAGTACCATACTGCTGTATGTTCCCTGAAAACCAGCACCGATAGTATGGTAACCCTCTTCATCTAACGCTTTGTGATATGATAGAGAAATTGAACCATAATTCAATTTTAATGCACTGTTTGCACTGGCATCGGATACACCGGATAGTCCAATGCCGAATATATCTCCATCCGGAATTTTATTTTTAAGGATCGGGAAATCAACTGATGCGCTGGTAGTTACATATGCTTTAGGTATTGAAGGCCATTGATCTCTATGATTGGCAGCTAACCTCCATTGACCATCAAATTTTCCGGTAAAAGCAGGATTAAGAGTTAATGGTGAGGCAAAGAATTGAGAAAAATGAGGGTCTTGGGCCTTCAAAAAGCCGGTTAGAAAAAGGGTACAAATAATTATTAAATATTTTCTCATTAGTATTAACGAATTCTCAGCTTAAAGATAATCAATTAGAGTAAAATGCTGCATATAAATAAGTGTTTTTAACATTTTAATTTTATATTATATTTAGATTCAACTTACTAGCTCTGCATTTTGGTGCCATAAGCCAGGTCACCTGCATCGCCCAATCCCGGAACTATATAGCCTTTTGCAGTAAGTTCATCATCTATATCTCCACACCAAATAGTTGCCTTAGGTACAACTCGTAACACATATTCTATGCCAACTGTGCAAGCGATGGCACAAACGATATGTAATTCTTTTATTTCCCCCTCTTCTTTTAGATGCTGAATGGATTTTACCAATGAAGAACCTGTAGCAAGCATTGGGTCACTGATTATCACCACCCTCCCTTCAATTTCAGGACAACTCATATACTCTAGTCTTATATCAAAACTACCATCAACATTGTGTTTCCGGTATGCGCTTAAGAAAGCATTATCGGCACGGTCAAAATAATTCAGCAAACCATTGTGCATGGCCAGGCCCGCACGAAGTATCGTAGCCAGTACAGGTTGATGCTTCAATACTTTACATGTTGCAGTACCCATAGGTGTGGTTATTTCTTTCTCTTCAGATTCCATATTCTTACTTATTTCATACCCGATCACTTCAGCAATTCTTTCCAGGTTGCGTCTGAATCTCATGCGGTCATTTTGTATTTCTACGTCTCTGAGTTCACTTACCCAGTTACTTATTAACGAATGCTCTGAACTGAGATTTTTTATCATGATATAATTTTTATTTTACCGTTTTCTGCTTTCTGGTTGTTTAAGATAGCTGATTATTAATATTTCTGGTCATTTGGGATGACCTGACATAATAATACATAAGCAATAATAATTATTTTAGTTACATTAACAAACAAATCTAAATTAAAATCATAGAGGATGACGTATTTTTAGATACAGTTTTATAAAAAAAACCATATTCATTTAATAAATCTTTAATAATGGATAAAACAAAAGTATTATTAATAATTTCCTTGTTGTTTTTTACTGCCTGTAATAATAAAGTTGATGAAAAAAAGCAGGCAGATAATTATGAAAAAGGAAAATTAACGGTTACTGAAATTGAGCAGATGAATCCTGAACGATTTTTGGCAGTTAGTTGTAGTAATAAAAAAAATTTACTTGGGCAAACAGTTATTAAAGGCAATATTATTAACAACGCAAAAATGGTAAGTTTCAAAGACATTGATATTAAATTATCCTTTTTCAGCAAAACAGGTTCTCTACTTGAAGAAGATCATGAAGTGATTTACGAAACACTAAACCCCGGGGCCGGCAAAAGTTTTAAAACAAAATACTTTGCTCCAAAAGGAACAGACAGCGTGTTCTTGAAAGTGATCAGTGCGAAAGTGGAGAAATGAGGTTTGAGGTTGAGGTTGAGGTTGAGGTTGAGGTTGAGGTTGAGGTTGAGGTTGAGGTTGAGGTTGAGGTTGAGGTTTACTGCATTTTAGATTTGCAATTTATGCCATAAAGAATAAAGGAATAAATATCTATTGTATAAAGTCTCGGGAGTCATTAAACCAATAAACTAATAAACCATTAAACGAATTCAAACGCATCTCCATCAAATAATCCCATATCACTCAGTTTTAAATGCGGGATCACTAATAATGCCATAAAAGACAAAGTCATAAAAGGAGCAGTCAATGTAGATCCCAGTTCTTCCTTTACCATTTTATCAATTGATGTATACGCAGCAGAAACTTTATATCCATCATCATTACTCATTAATCCAGCTACCGGTAAGCCCAAAACTTTTTCTGAATGATCGCTGACAGCACTGATACCTCCCTGTTCTTTTATCACAAGATTTATAGCTTTTAACAAACTTTCATCATCAACGCCAACTGCCACAATATTGTGACTGTCGTGTGCAACAGAAGAAGCGATGGATCCCTTTTTGATACCAAAATTTTTAATAAAAGC
This sequence comes from Ferruginibacter sp., assembly GCA_031422055.1. Taxonomy (GTDB): domain Bacteria; phylum Bacteroidota; class Bacteroidia; order Chitinophagales; family Chitinophagaceae; genus Ferruginibacter. Next base: position 6,529 of record JANOPU010000047.1, on the reverse strand, counting down.
TTTTGCAACAGGAGCATTTGTATACCTGTTTACGACAACTATTTTTAAAATATCATTTTCGGTATCGCTTGCAATATTCTTATTAACAACTTTAGGCGTAACAGCTATTTTATTGGTGATCAATTGCCCGTCCAATGCTTCAATGACTGATATTTTTTCTTCTCCTTTGAATTGTATTAAAAGATCTTCCGGTTTAATTTCATCACAATTAAACTGATTTATTAATTCTGATGAAACACTTTCGATTTTTGAAACTCCGTTTTCTGCAACCAAAACACCATCTATATATGTTTGTAAAACATCAAAATTTATAAGATCTTTTATAACAATGAGATCTGCAGGATCAGTTTCTTTCAATAATCCAACATCCATTTTGTAATGTAAAACGGGGTTAATGCATGCAGCTTTTAATACTTTAAAAATATTTATTCCTTTGGCTACCGCTCTTGCACAAAGCTGATTGATATGGCCCGCTGCAAGGCTGTCAGGATGTTTATCATCACTGCAAAACATCATTTGGTCTGAATGATCATGCATCAATTCGATCAACGCTTCAAAGTTTTTTGCAGCACTACCTTCCCTTATCAGGATCTTCATACCATACCCAAGTTTGTCTAAAGCTTCTGCTGCGGTAAAACATTCATGATCGGTACTGATTCCGGCTTCAATATATTTTTTAGCCAATGCTCCTCTTAATCCCGGAGCATGCCCATCTACTGGTTTATGATATTTTTTTGCAGCTGCAATCTTTTTCATTACTTCCTCATCTTGATTCAAAACACCTGGAAAATTCATCATTTCACTTAGGTATTTTATTTCTGGAAGTTTAAGCAGGGCTTCAACATCATCAGCATGTAAAGCTGCACCCGCAGTTTCAAATATTGTGGCTGGTACACAACTCGGTGCACCGAAATTAAATTTGAAAGGAACTTTTTTCCCATTGTCGATCATGAATTGCACACCTTTCATGCCACATACATTGGCTATCTCATGCGGATCGCTGATAGTGCCTACAGTGCCATGTATCACCGCCAGCCTTGCAAATTCAGATGGAATGAGCATGGAACTTTCAATATGTACATGGCTATCTATAAAACCCGGAAGGATGTAATTTTCATTTGGCCTTGTATCTTCTTTCCTGTTAATTTTACGAATCTTTCCCTCTTCAATGATAACTTCACCGAAAAAGACTTGTTTATCTACTATATCAACAATATTACCCAATAAATTAATGCTATTCATACAAGCGTTTTTTTTATTCAAAATTTAAGGTACAGGTTAAAAGGAAGAACCAAAAAATAATTTTATTTAAATTTTATCATACCTTTAAATTCTAAAAATTTTGCAATGAAGAATTTAATTATTTTGGGAGTATTTATTATGCTAATGGTATTTGTGCAGTTTGCACAGGCTCAAAATGTTGATGAAATTATTGATAAATATTTTGCTGCTTTGGGAGGAAAAGAAAAAATGGCCACTTTGAAAACAATCAAAATGGAAGGTACCATGAGTGCGCAAGGTGCTGAAATTACTATTACAAACACCAGGTCTCACGGAATAGGAATTCGTACGGATATTGAAGTGATGGGGTCATCTAATTACCAGGTTGCAAATACCACAAAAGGCAGTGTGTTCTGGCCAGTAAGAGGAATGACTGAACCGGAAGCAATGGAATCAGAACAATTTAAATCTTCCCAAAATCAGATGGATCTGCAAGGGGCATTGTATAATTATAAAGAGAAAGGAACAATAGTTGAACTGATTGGCAAAGAAACGATTGATAAAGCTGAAGCGTATCATTTGAAAATTGCTTTTAAGAATGGTCTTCTAACAAATTATTTTATTGATTCACAAACAAGCAGGCTGGTAAAGACTACCTCCAGGCAAAATATGAATGGCGAGGAAATTGATGTGGAAACCACTTATAGCGATTTCAAACAAAATGCAGATGGATATTGGTTTGCATATTCTATGACTACCAGACAGGGAACCATTACTTACGATAAGATTTTAACCAATACGCCTGTTGACGAAAGTATTTATAAGAATTAATTGTGTTAACTTTATTTAATATTAGTCCTGTCGGCAATGACGGGACTTTTTTATTTACTCCTTTTTTTGAGATAAACTGTTGGAAGCAGAACTAAAAAAAACATTTACTTTTACGGGCTATGAAATTAATGCAGGCTATTAATTATCTCTTTGGAATTTTTTTTAACAGGAATAAAACATTTCTGAATTTCTCCCTTAATTACCTAGAAAGAAAGCGGGATATGGATCGTAATTATATGGATTATATAAGGCTTTCAACATTGGAATTACTGGCACATGAAATTAATTCAGCTAACCTCAAAGGTAATGTTGCAGAACTGGGTGTTTATAAGGGAAAATTTGCACGATATATCAATCAATATTTCCCTGCAAGAAAATTATTCTTATTTGATACATTCAAAGGATTCAGTGAAACCGATATTGCATCTGAAATTCAACATGCTTATTCTACTGGTGAACAGGATTTCACCAATACATCTATAGAAAAAGTATTGGGCATCATGCCACACCCTAAGCAATGTGTTATTAGGGCAGGTTTTTTCCCTGAAACGGCAATTGGCCTGGAAGAAGAATTTGTTTTTGTAAGTATTGATACTGACTTGTATGAACCAATATATAAAGGGCTGCAATATTTTTATCCAAGGTTAACAAAGGGAGGATATATTTTTATACATGATTATAACAATGATGGTTATAAGGGAGCTAAGCAAGCAGTTAAAAATTTTTGTAGTGAAAACAATGTGCCTTATTTACCACTTCCCGATTCGGGAGGCTCTGCAATATTGATGAAATAATATTTTATTGTTAACTGCGCAAAATACTATCAAATAATACTATTCTTCATCAAGGAGATCTGGCCTTCTTTCTTTTGTTCTGATAACAGCTTGTTCATGTCTCCATTCTTCGATCAATTTATGATTGCCACTCATGAGTATTGTTGGAACAGCCCATCCACGGAAAGTTTCCGGCCTTGTATAAACAGGGGGCGCCAGTAAATTATCCTGAAAAGAATCGGTAAGTGCAGAGCTTTCATCATTCAATACACCGGGTATAAGCCTTCCAATCGCATCCGTTAATACTGCAGCTGCTAATTCGCCGCCACTCAGCACATAGTCTCCAATTGAAATTTCCTTTGTTACAAAATGATCCCTGAATCGCTGATCGATTCCTTTGTAATGGCCGCATATCAACAACAAATTATTTAGCAGCGAAAGTCTGTTTGCCATTGGCTGGTTAAATGTTTCTCCATCTGGTGTCAAAAAAATCACTTCATCATATTTAATAGTTTTTTGTAAATGTTCAATGGCATTAACCAATGGTTCTATCATCATTACCATGCCGGCACCTCCACCGAACTGGTAATCATCTACCTGTGCTCTTGCATAAGTTGTATGGTCTCTTAAGTTGATAACATTTACTTCCAGTAAACCTTTTTCTTTTGCTCTTTTCATGATTGAATGAGAGAAAGGGCTTTCTAAAAGATCAGGAACAACTGAAATTATATCTATACGCATATTAATGTACTAAGTTTATAGTTTATAGTTTATAGTTCAGGGTTCATGTTGTTCGAAATTAACTGTGAACTATGAACTATAAACTATTTCAATCTCCCGAAGTAAAATCATCCAGATCCCTTTTTTGTTTTTTTGTGGGCCTTCCAACCTTGCTCATTCTTTTACCTGTATGGAAAGCAGCAGATTGAAATTGTATCCTTTCTATTTCTTCAGCAGGTGTAATATCAATATAAAATTTGATTGCTTCACTATACTGAACCCTGTTATGTAAAAGTCCTGCTACTTTGATCATCCATTTTTTATTTTCTGTTTTAACCTCATATTCATCATCTACGGAAACGGTTTTAGCAGCTTTGGCCGCAATACCTTTATATTTTATTTTATTCTTATCACAGGCATCAGCAGCCTGGCTTCTTGTTTTAAAAAGCCTGATCGCCCATAGATATTTATCTAATCTTAATTTTTCTTTTTCCATCCATTGATCAATTCCCTGTAAAATTATCTTTCTTTTTACAGCAATGGTAATAAAAGCAGATAGTATTTGTTTATTTTTATGAGAATTAAAAAACTATATATGAAGTTTAGGATTATAGCATTGCTCATCATTTTATGCAGTTCATTACAAATCGTATTGGCACAACGACGTATCAACTGGACTGCGGATGGCCTGGCTTACACAAAGTTTAAAGACGGTAATATTATAAGAGTGGATCCTGCTACAGATGCAGAATCTATAGTTGTAAAAAAGGATCAACTTACACCACCTGGTTTAACAGCTCTTTTGCCTCAATCTTTTGAGTATACTGCGGATTTTAGTAAAATGCTTTTGTTTACCAATACAATTAAAGTTTGGCGTTATAAAACAAAAGGTGATTATTGGGTATTAGATCTCTCCACGAATCAATTAAAAAAGCTGGGAAAAGGTCTTCCGGAACAAACGCTGATGTTTGCAAAATTCTCCCCCAATGGTAAAAATGTTGCTTATGTAAGTCAGCATAATATTTATACTGAAGATCTGAATAGCGGACAAATACGAAAACTCACAAGTGATGGTACACGAAAACTAATTAATGGAACATTCGATTGGGTTTATGAAGAAGAGTTTGGTTGCAGGGACGGTTTCAGGTGGAGTCCGGAAGGGAACCATATAGCTTTTTGGCAGGTAGATGCCAATAAGATCCGGGACTACAATATGCTCAATACAACTGACTCAGTTTATTCAAAAGTGATTCCGGTTGAGTATCCAAAAGTGGGTGAAACACCTTCACCGGTTCGCATCGGGGTTATTGCATTAAGTAATGGATATATCCGCTGGATGAATATTGACGGCGATCCTCAACAACATTATATTCCACGTATGGAATGGAGCGCTAATAATGAATTGATCGTTCAACAACTTGACCGCAAGCAGCAGGAAAGCAAATTAATATATTGTAATACAGCTGATGGTAGTAGCCGCACTTTTTGGGCTGAAAATGATGATGCATGGGTAGACTTGAACACTTCTGACCCTGTTGGTTGGAATTGGATCAATAAAGGACAGGAATTTTTATGGGTAAGTGAAAAAGACGGTTGGCGGCATATTTATAAGATCAGCAGGGATGGTAAAACAACTACTTTGTTAACCAATGGAAATTATGATATTGACGAAATTAAAGCGGTTGACGAAAAGAACAATCATATTTATTTTACAGCATCACCGGTTAATGCTACTCAATTGTACCTGTACAGGGTTAAAATATTTGCAGATAAATATTCGATCATTGATGATGTTAAACAACGGATATCAAAAAAGCAGGTAGCCGATCCCGAAATAGTAACAGAGGTTAATTTAAAAGGCACCCACGAATATTCAATATCTCCCAATGCAAAAATTGCCTCGCATAGTTTCAGTAACTACAATACGCCGCCTGTAAAAGAATGGATAACACTTCCGGATAACAAACCGGTCAGTGCATCAAAAAGTATTGCATCCAACATAAAGACCGATGATGATATTAATGTTGAGTATCTACAAATTACAACCGGGGATAATATTTTATTAGATGCATGGATCAATAAACCTAAAAATTTTGATCCACTAAAAAAATATCCGATCGTATTTTATGTTTACGGCGAACCCGCAACAACTACAACGGGAGATGCTTATGGAAATCATACTAATTTCTTATATGCCGGCGATATGAGTGCGGATGGTTATATACAGGTTGCTATTGATAACCGTGGTACACCTGCATTAAAAGGGGCAGCCTGGCGAAAGTCTATTTACCGCAGGATCGGTGATATCAATATACGGGATATGGCCATGGGTTTTAAAAAAATATTACTGAATCCTTATGTAGATAAAGAGAGGGTGGCTGTTTGGGGATGGAGTGGAGGAGGAGCTTCTACACTCAATTTAATGTTTCTGTATCCTGAAATATTCAAAACAGGTATTGCAATTTCTGCAGTTACCAACCAATTGAATTATGATAATATTTATCAGGAAAGATATATGGGGCTACCACAGGATAACAGGGATGATTTTATAAAAAATTCTCCCATCTCCCGGGTGCAGGGATTGAAAGGAGACCTTTTATATATTCATGGAACGGGAGATGATAATGTACATTATAGCAATGCAGAACAATTGGTGAATGAACTGGTAAAATACAATAAACAATTCCAATTCATGGCATATCCGAACCGGTCACATAGTATCAGTGAAGGTACAGGTACCAGTGAGCATTTATCTGCATTGTATACAAAATATTTGAGAGATCACTGCCCGCCCGGAGCGAAGTAAATTGAATCGTTATTAAGAGTAAATTGTGGCGTTATTGGAGACTGTAAATTAAACTGTGTCAAAGTTCAAAATAAAGATGAACTTTAAAAAACACAGCAAATATGAAACAGACAAAAACAGTATTCGACTTTGATTATGAAGCGGTCAAAAACAAAGCACTTGCACAACTTAAATCTGG
>JANOPU010000046.1:0-26444 GCA_031422055.1 Ferruginibacter sp. | reverse complement strand
TGGCCGGGCCTTATTTTAAAGCAAAGCCGCTAATTGCCAAACATGATGTAGCTGTATTCTCCTCTAACTATAATTTGTACGGAGACCTGAGTTGGCGGGTAATGGAAACATTGCGGATGATGTTGGGTAAAGAAAATATTGAAGTGTATTCTGTAGATGAAGCCTTTTTGGATCTCGATAGTTTCCCCGGAGAAAAACTGCAACAGGTTGCAACAGAAATAAAAGAAACAGTAGAACAATGGACAGGTATTAAAGTTTCTATCGGGGTAGCTCCAACTAAAGTACTGGCAAAACTGGCCAATCGTTTATCAAAAAAAGATAAGCTAAAAACAAATGGTGTGATGGTACTCAACACAAAAGAAAAGATCAGGGAAGCATTGGAACAAACACCCGTGGAAGATATCTGGGGAGTTGGCTGGCAATATGCACAAAAGCTGAAAGATTGTTGGGGCATCTTTGATGCATACCAGTTAAGCATGATGAGTGAAGGCTTTGGTAAAACGCAGTTGGGTGGGGTGGTTGGTGTAAGACTGATAAAAGAATTGAACGGAGAAACAGCAAACGAAATGGAAGATGAACTGCTGAATAAAAAAATGATCGCAACCACCCGTATGTTCGGCAACCCTGTGAATAATATAAAAGACATTAAAGAAGCCGTAGCTACTTATACCTCCAGGGCAGCAGAAAAATTACGGCGCCAGCATGGAGCGGCAAGGGTGATCAGCGTATTTGTAGTACCAAAAGAACAGGATCACAATGTCAGTTTCAAACGCGGTGCTACAGTCAGTAGTTATATTACGCTTCCCCTGGCTACTTCTATTACGCATGAACTGATCAAACCTGCTGTGCAATTGGTAGACAGGTTATACAAAAAAGGAACATTTTATAAAAAAGCCGGTGTAATGTTGAGCGGCATTGTACCTGATTCTTCAATACAGGGAAATTTATTTGTTGCTGAAAATAAAAATTGTGAACGGAAGTTGATGGATATGATAGACAATATCAATTTCAGCCAGCGGGGTGATGTTTTAAAATTTGCAGCAAGCGGTACTGCCCGGAACTGGAAAATGCGGCAGGAACATCACAGCGGAAGATATACTACCAGATGGGAAGAATTATTTGAAGTAGGGTAATTTGTTGGTTTGCCACGAATGCACAAATGAATTCAAACTATATTATTGTACTTCTTATTCGTGCATTCGTGGCATAGATAATTTATTTAGGAAGTTCCTAAAAGAATAATTAGTCGAATAATCCTTTTTGTTCAGCAATAAATATTGGCTTTTGTAAATTCAATCCACATGTCTTGTTTAATTTATCAACCAAGTAAACTGTCAACTCCGGAGAAAAAGCCTCATCGTGCATGTGCATGAAGAAATAGATTTCTTCCATGCCATTCTCTAACCAATATTTTATTCGATCTACCCATTCATCTATCCTTGTATAATCTGTTGCATGTAAACTATTACCTACATACCGGATAAATGCTTTAGGAAGCGTGAGATGCATATGTGCACAATCCCTTCGACCACTGGTATCGGTTATAACAGCTCCGATATTCATTTTCTTCAATGTTGCAAATAATTCATTGCTGACCTCATTTTTTCCAAACCAATCCTTATGCCTTACTTCCATAAAAAATGGCAGATCGGTTGGTAGCGATTGCAGAAAATCAAATAACTCTTTTTTTCTTTTAGGTGAAAATAATTCGCTTACCTGTATGAATACAGGGCCTAAATGTTCTTTAAAAGCAGCAATGCCCCTGAAAAATTCATTGGTAATAAAATTCTTTCCAAGTAAGCTTCCGCGATGCGTTATACCCTGGTACATTTTTGGGCAAAACTTAAAATCCTTATTCCCCGCTTTATCTGCCCATTTTTTTATTCCTCCTTCTCCATACACTTTATAATGCGTGGCATTCAGTTCAATGCTATTATAATGCTGAACATAATGATCAAGAAAATCTTTCTCCTTTGTTTTAGGTGGATAAATGTTACCCAGCCATTCTGTCCTCCCCCATTTGGCGCAGCCAATGTATACTTTCGGATCTTTTATGGGTTTGCCATTCAAAATGGCTTTATTAAAAGAAGGCTCCGCGGCCAGAATAAAATTGATGCTGCTTAATTCATTCTCCGGCACACGCCCAAAATCCATATCGTATATTTTTTACAAAGTTACAGCTTACCATTAATTCATCTGCTGCCTGAACGTTTGCTTCTCCCTAAATAATTAATATTATTCCTCAGCCATACAAGAAATACATCTAATCCTTCGCTGTTTTTTAATTCCGGGTAATATTACCCAAATGAACATTGCTAAAAAAATAAAAAAAAGCGCAGATTATAGCTGCGCTGTACAAAGAAGCAATCTTTGTGGTTTTAGATAAAATAATACTATGTTACTACTTTTTTCTCCAGTTACCTCTAACCCAAACATTACCACGTTTATGTTGTTTCCAATGACCGGGATTCCACTTATAACTATTACGCGGAGGTTTAACCCAACGGCCTCCTGAATATCTATAAGTTTTTCCGCGAGGCTCCCATTCTTCATCTACCCATATATAGGTCTGACTGGGTTGTGGAGGCCTCACTATTACCGGCACAGGCGGGCGTATGCTCACATATATCTGCGCTGAAGCAGAAAAGGATACTGTGAAAAAAATGACTAATAAGGTCAGTAATTTGATTGAGTGTTTTTTCATATTTGAAATATTTAGTTTGATTTGAAATGGGGGAATCGCCAAAAAATGATCCTGTGAATCTTAATAAAAATCCATTAAATAAATTATTCGCTGGTAATATTTGTTAGCCAAATCCTCTTCTGTAAAGATGAATGGTTTCAAACTAACATGCATTACGTTATTATGAATAATACTTGTATAAATCACACATCATTGAATCCATGGTTTTAGTTAGTTACTTGCCGGGTAAAATAACATATCCATAAATCATCATACTACGTTCATTGTCAAAAATTCCAAACCGTAAAACACTTAATTTTGCATGAAGTAAAAAGTAGTTAAGCAAATACGCTGGAGATAAATGATCAAAGAAAAAAACAAGAAAGTTGCCGTAATTGGTGCTGGTATCTCTGGTATTGCGGCCGCCATCCGCATGCGAAACAAAGGATACCAGGTAACCGTATTTGAGGCAAACCCGTTCCCGGGCGGAAAACTTTCGAGCGAAACAAATAAGGGATACCGTTTCGATATGGGCCCATCTGTTTTTACCATGCCACATTATGTAGATGAACTATTTGAATTATCCGGTAAAAACCCCCGCGACCATTTCAATTATATTCATCTTGATCCGGTTTATAAATATTTTTTTGAAGATGGCACCGCATTGGATGCTTACCATGGAAAAGAAAAATTTGCAGAACAACTGGCGGCTAAAACCAAAGATAAAAAAGAAGATATTGCCAGGCACCTTGAAAAGACCGGAACCGTTTATGGCCTCACAGAAGAAGTGTTCTTACATAATTCATTGCACCAGCTAAAAAATTTTTTTACATGGCCCGTACTAAAAGGGATATTGAACTTTGGTAAGATCGGCGCCTTTGATACCATGCATGATGCCAATCAAAAAGCTTTTAAAGACTCACGGCTGGTAAGGATATTTAATCGTTATGCCACTTATAATGGCTCCAGCCCTTATTTATCGCCTGCTACTTTAAATGTGATAGCACATGTTGAAATTGTAAAAGGCGCCTTTTACCCGGTTGGAGGAATGTATCGTATAACCGAATCTCTGGTAAAACTTGCAAAAGAAATTGGAGTAAAATTCAATTTCTCAACCCCTGTACTGGAAATATTAATTGAAAATAAAAAAATTGTTGGCATCAGAACTGATAAGGAATCTGATTTATTTGACATTGTTATCAGCAATATGGATGTTTACAACAGTTATAAAAAATTACTGCCTGAAGTAACAAGGCCATCAAAAACTTTAGATCAGCCAAAATCCAGTTCGGGTATAATTTTTTATTGGGGTATTAAAAAAGAATTTGAACAACTTGGATTGCATAACATACTTTTTGCAGAAAATTATGAGGAAGAATTTGATACCATCTTTTCAAAAAGAACTATTTACCACGATCCTACTATTTATCTGAATATTACCAGTAAGCATACTTCTACTGATGCACCTCCCGGTTGTGAGAACTGGTTTTCGTTTATCAATGTTCCAAATAATTCAGGACAGGATTGGGATCAATTCATTTCAGAAGCAAGGGAAAATATGATCCGGAAAATTAACAGAGTATTGAAAACAGATATCAGACCTTTGATTGAAAGTGAAATGGTATTTGATCCCCGGGTTATTGAAAAACGTACTTCCAGTGCTTTTGGCGCTATATATGGCAATAGTTCCAACAATAAGTTTGCAGCCTTTTTAAGGCATGCCAATTTTTCAAAAGATATAAAAGGGTTGTATTTCTGCGGCGGAAGTGTTCATCCCGGGCCGAGCATTCCGCTTTGTTTATTATCAGCAAAAATTACAACAGGTTTGATAAAATGAACATTTTAATCGCTAAAAGCTGATGCGCAAAGAAGTTTTTTTGATCTCGTCGTCTTAGCACCTTAGCAGTTACCAAAATTGGGATACAACCTTATTTAGATTAGTTTTGCGCAATTATTTCATTAATCAGCAGTTTTGTACTTATAATTTTTTTTTTATAATAAATTATAGTGCTACCATAATCATGAGCAATACGGGTATCATAGAAATACTAAATTTAACCAAGTCCTTTAAAAATGCCACAGAACCCGCTGTAAACGATGTTTCATTTTCTATAAACCGAAATGAAATATTTGGATTACTTGGACCAAACGGTGCAGGAAAAACGACTACCATCTCTATCCTTTGCGGCTTGTTTCCGCCTTCAAGTGGCAAAGTACTCATAGATGGTAAAAATTTAGATCATCAGCTTGCAGGTATCAAACAAATCATAGGAATTGTACCGCAGGATATTGCCCTTTACCCAACACTAACTGCAAGAGAAAATCTGGATTTCTTCGGTCATATGTATGGCTTAAAGGGAAAAGACCTGAGTGTGAAAATAGAAAAATGGTTACAAAAACTTGGCTTAATTGATGCCGGTAACAGGCAAATATCAACTTATTCGGGGGGAATGAAAAGAAGAGTAAACCTCATAGCAGGAATTTTACACGAACCAAAAATTCTCTTTCTGGATGAACCAACCGTTGGTGTTGATGTGCAAAGTCGTAACGTGATCATTGAACATCTTAAGGAATTAAATAAAGCAGGAACAACCATCATTTATACTTCTCATCACATGGAAGAAGCGGAAAATTTTTGTAGCAGGGTTTCTATTATTGATCATGGTAAAATTTTAACCCAGGGTACCCCGGATGAACTGATCAAAAATAATCCGGGATCAACCAACTTAGAAAATGTGTTTTTAAATCTTACCAATAGAAAATTAAGGGATTAATGTTCAGTAAACTATTAGCTACAGTTAAAAAAGAAACCCTGATTCTTATAAGAGATAAGATAGGCTTGTCTATTTTATTCCTGATGCCGATGATGCTCATTTTTGTTATGACCCTTATACAGGATGCCGCTTTTAAAACGATCAATGAAAAAGGCATTCCGATCATTTTTGTTAATAATGACCATGATTCTTTGGGAATTCAAATAGAACAGGGTTTAAGAAATAATGACCTTTGCACTTTTTATGATTCGATAGACGGTAAACCCGCTACTGCTGAACTTGCTCAGAAAGCCGTTGCCGAAGGGAAATTCCTGGTGGGGATTGTTATACCCCACGGTGCTACAAATGCAATTAGGAAAAATGTAACAAATCTGGTTTCTGAAATATTAAATTCAGATTCAATTGCTACCATAAACGAATCGTCAAAAGAAGATTCTGTGGAAATAACCATCCTGATAGACCCGGTTGCAAAAAAATCATTTCTTATTTCTGTAACAAGCAATATCCATGAATTTATTTCTGAAGTGAAAACAAAGATCATGTTCCGAACATTTTCTGATCAGGTGGCTGAAATAATTCCAGATAAATCTAGTGCTCCAAAAAACGCATATAAAAAAACTCAAATAATAAAGTATACAGAAATTTATGCATCCAAGACTGAAGAAAGGATCGTACCTAATGCAGTGCAGCATAATGTTCCGGCTTGGGCGATATTTGCCATGTTTTTTATTGCCATTCCACTTTCAGGAAGTATCATGAAAGAAAAAAATGAGGGAAGTGTTTTCCGTTTACATACTATGCCAACCCCGTTTTTATTATTGATAAACGGAAAGATCATTGTTTATTCCATTGTATGCCAGATACAGTTTTTACTGATGCTTTCTGTAGGTTTAGTATTTTTGCCTATGTTGGGATTGCCAACGTTAGTATTGGGACATAGTTATGCAGGAATCTTCATCTTAACCATGGCAACAGCTTTTGCTGCAACCGGTTATGGAGTATTGGTTGGCACATTGGCTACAACCGAACACCAGGGTGCAATACTGGGTTCGCTTTCTATATTATTATTATCAGCTTTGGGGGGAATTTGGGTACCCAGTTATGTGATGCCAGAAGTGATGCGTAATATCAGTGCTTATTCTCCTTTGAATTGGGCACTGACTGGATTTTATAAACTATTTTTAAGAAGCGGGGGTGTTGAAGAAATTTTATCGGATGCTTTAAAACTGGTAGCTTTCTTTTTGTTGACCATGACAATTGCATCTTTGGTGAACCGGTTAAAACGAACAAATTAAAGTATGGAATCAAACATTATTATTAAGGATATAAAAAAATATATTCAAGATAATATTCTTTCGCCTGATGTAAAAATTGATGCTTTAACCAATCTGAAACAGGCTGGGATAGATTCATTTTCAACTGTTGAGATCATACTTTTTATAGAACGCAAATATGGAGTAATGATCCCCGATGATAAATTGATACCGGAAAATTTTAAAACGCTGCAAGCGCTTTCTTCAACAGTGCAGGAATTATTATCATCAACGCAAGAAAAGATTAACCCCACATGAACTCTTTTACCAAAGCTGACCTTCCAAAGAAAGTTCGCCTGAGTGGTGCTGATTGTTTTCACCTGGTATTGGATAAACATGCAAAAAAGAACGGTGCCGGAGGAAATGTGATGCGCAAGATCTTTCATTTCGAAAAGACCTTATCCCCTGTTAATATCAACAATATATTAAAAAAATCCCCAGTTATTTATTGGTTGTGTAATATTAAACTGGTTCCGGGTTCATTGCTGAGAATTCCATATTGGAAATATACAGATCTTGGAAATGAGATTATTCTTCACGAACATTATGATGTAGTTGAAAATGAGATCCCACAGATAATCTTATCCAGAGATATCCCACTCGATGCAACCAGGTATATTGAGGCAGACCTGGTTTATTATTCTTCCGGAAGCTGTGCTTTTGTATTATCATGGAATCATATTCTGCTGGATGCAAAAGGTACTACCCTGCTTTTTGAACATTTAAATCATATCACAGAAAAGACCACGCAAAATTTCGATACATTTTTTCCTGCAAAAGAAAAGAAACCGAATATCATCAGGTACATCCTAAACATGTACAAAGTAAAAAGTTTCATTCAAAGATCTTCCAGGGCACCGGTAAGTTCTGTTGCAATTAATGACTATAAAAAAACTGAGGGCAATACAGTTTTCAAAGCCATTCATTTCAATGTTGCAGAAACAAATAAGATACATGACAATGCATTTAAGTCCGGATCCAGGTTTGGCCCTACGTTGTATTTTATAGCCTGTTGTTCACATACCATAAATTTTATAAACAAAAAACGAAATAATGAAGGAGATATCTGGCTTCCCATACCATATGATGGAAGATTAAAAGGTTCTGTTGGCCCACTGATCTCAAATTGTGTTTCCTTTTTATTTTACCGCATTTCTCCTGCTGAAATGAACAGTGTGGCTCAAACAGTAAGCTCTTTAAACACACAGATGATAGCACAAATAAAAAATAATATGCCCCGGAAATATACGATGTTCCTGAACATGATGCGACATATTCCACTTTGGCTTTACTATTTCCTGATCAGCAGAACCGGTGAAGGAACTTTTGCAAGTTTCTTATATACTTCTACCGGTGATAATTTCTCAGAATTGAAATCTCTATTCGGAGAACCACTCACGGACCTTACTCTTATTCCTGCACTCACTTATCCCCCGGGTTTAACGTTTGTTTTTTTAAAACACGATGAATCTCTTGATGTAAATATTGCATACTCACCTGATATTATCAGCGAGAATGACCTACATTTAATTAAGGAGAAAATAAAAGAAATTCTTCTGGCAGATTATTAATGGATTCAATACAACATACCGATGTGGTAGTGCTTGGTGGTGGCGCAGCCGGGACAGCCGCTGCTATTGCGGCTGCACGTAAAGGAGCTAAAGTTACCTTAATTGAACGTAATGCATTCCTAGGAGGCAAGGCAACCGCTGCTGAAGTAGGCACCGTTTGCGGACTATATACTTTTAGTAAAACTGAAACACCGGAATATTTAGTAAAGGGATTTGCAAAAGAATTTGCAGACAGTTTGCAAAAAGCTTCAGACACCATCTCCTTAAACAATACTGAAGGGTTGCATTATTTACCTTATGATATAAATGTATTCAAAAATATTTGTCTTGGTTTGCTGAAGCAACATCAGGTAACCGTTCATTTGAATGCTTCATTAATAAATATCAACATTGAGGATAAATTAATTGTATCTGCGTTAATAACTACCGGGGCTACCCTAATGGAGATTCATTTAAAATCTTTCATCGATTGTTCCGGCGACAGTATTATAAGCCAGGCAGCCAATTTGCCCTTAATAAAAAGTGATCAATATCAGGCTGCGGCACAGGTTTTTACTATGCAGGGTATTGAAGAAGTAAATGAGGCAAGGCTTGGATTAATATTAATGAGATCATTGAGATCGGCTATCGATGAAAATAAACTGCCCGGTTTTTATGACAGAGTATATATTGTACAGGGATCACTAAAAAATAATTGTGTGAGCCTGAAACTGGGCATTCCCGTGGCTGTTACATATACTCCCGGAAATTTGCAGGAACTGGAAAAATCTGCTAAAAATTTTATTGAAACTCTTTCTGAATTTTTAATTAAAAATGTTCCTGTTTTTAAAAACGCTGTTATTGAACATATAGCACCCGAAGTAGGAATAAGGGTCGGCTTAAGAACGATGGGCAAATATATACTCACAGAAGAAGATGTATTGAATTGTAAAAAATTTGATGATGCCATTGCCAATGCTTCCTGGCCAATTGAAGAATGGGAACAACACAAGCGGGTAAGAATGCGGTATTTAAACCCCGGAGATCATTATCAAGTGCCTGTAAGATGCCTTCAATCGAAATTTATCAGGAATTTATTTATGGCCGGACGCAACATTTCTGCATCAGATGGAGCCATTGCAAGTGCAAGAGTTATGGGAATTTGTCTTCAAACAGGTTATGCGGCAGGTATTCTTGCACAATCATTTATAGCAGGATTAACCGAATCAATAACGATAAAAAGCATACAAAATGAGCAATTATAGTATCTTCGCATGATGAACAATCAACTGCTTGTTTATGAGGTTCTGAAGGCTGCTGCTAATAAATGGCCGCACAAACCCGCTATTTATGATGATTATGGTACAATGACCTTTAAGCAGTTATATACCGAAACGGAAACATTACGATTAAATTTAATTGAATTGGGCATTACTAAAGGTATGGGTGTGGGTGTAAAAGCCCGCAATGGCCGAAGTTTTATTATTGGCCTCTTTGCAGTCGTTGGTTGTGGTGCCGCAGTAATGCCGATGTCTCCACAATTAAAAAAGGAAGAGATTGAAGATATTTTATCAGAAGCACAATTACATGCAATTTTAGATGATATGAGTGGGATTCCACCGACGCTTGAAATTGATGCGGTTTTTAAAATGAAACAGGAATCTTTTTCATTCAGCTACACATCAATCGATCGTTTACAGCCATTTGCAGCACATGTATTTATGCCTGCGTTCATTCGTTTCACTTCCGGCACTACCGGAAAGTCTAAAGGAGTGATCGTTTCTCATCAGTCGGTTATAGAAAGAATTGAAAGTGCTAATAAAGCACTCGAACTTGGTCCCGGGGATACGGTAATCTGGGTACTTCCGATGGCTTATCATTTTATTGTATCTATTGTCTTGTATGTAAAATATGGGGCAGCTATTGCAGTAGCAAATGATTTCCTGGCAAAGAGTATCATTGATATAACAAATAAACACAAAGGAACATTATTATATGCTTCTCCGATACAAATACGGTTACTTTCAAACGATTCCGGAAATGATAAAATGCCTTCACTTAAAAAAGTGATCTCTACATCAGCTGCTATTTCATCTGATATTTGCGTTGCTTTTAAAAAACGTTTCGATAAAGATGTAAGTCAGGCTTATGGGATCATAGAAATAGGATTACCGATGATCAACTATGTTAAATCGGCTGAACATCCGGAGGCTGTAGGATATGCCTTACCGGATTATACCGTTGACATTCTGGATGATGAAAACAATCCATTGCCTGATGGAAGTATTGGCCATCTTGCGATTAAAGGCCCCGGAATGTTTGATGCGTATCTTTTACCGGCTACACCCAGAGAAGCTGTTTTACAGAATGGTTATTTTCTAACTGCAGATTATGCATCCAGATCTGCAGATGGGCTTATTAAAATTGAGGGCCGTTGTAAATCGGTCATCAATGTTTCAGGTATAAAAATTTTTCCGGAAGAAGTTGAAGCTGTGCTGGAAATGATGCCCGAAATAAAATTGGCACGCATCAGCAGTAGTCCACACCCATTGATGGGACAGATCATTGAAGGAGAGCTTGTTTTAAATGAAGGCGAAACAATTGATGTTGAGGATGTACTCACTTACTGCAGAAAAAGATTATCTACTTTTAAAGCCCCTCAGAGATTGAAAATAGTTGAATCATTGCCCATGACAAGTACAGGGAAATTACAGCGCCACTAGTTTATTCTTCCTGTTCAGTAGCTTTTCATAAATTACAATGTTCATCAATACCAGTAACATTCCGTAAAATATATCTTCAAAAGGAATAGTATAGATCCGCAATCCAAGGTTCTCATCATTATTGTAAATAACCACGGGTATGGCCGTAAGAAATCCATTAACAACTAAAAATGGAATAATACAAACTGCATAAGAAAGCAAGAACGATATGGCATCAAATTGCTTAAAATAATTCCTGAATGTATAAATCACGGTTATAAAAGCAGCATTAAGAAAACATGTCCATGAAGTATAATACTTCTCCTGAAAAATAATTCCGCTGATCAATAAAACAACAGCAAATAATTTTAAAAAAATATCTGCGCTTTTTTTACTTCTTAATACCGGGAAATAGGTACGGATACATTCATAGATAAATAAGCAGCAATAAGGTACAATAAAGAAAAACAGTACCTCCTCAAGAGGCAGATTGGCCAATTGTATACCCGTAATATATTTTTCGCTGAAGCTCCAAACTCCTTTAAAAGTAAAATAAATATCCCAAACAATATACAGAAAAGCAGGGATGATCATTGCAGGAAATACATATTTCCAGTTTTTATAAAAGGCCACTTTTTTATCAAAACTTAATGCCAGCGGGCCTGCAAGAGAAGCAGTAAGGATGAGAAAGTATGTATAATGGCTGATCAAATATTTACTGCTGGATTATACTTTTACGGTAGTATTCTGATTGTTTATAATAAAGTTTCCTGTGGTTCTTTTTTTATCGTCTCTTACTTTATCCCAGTATTTTTTAGATACCCACAACATACCAAAACTTTCACCATGATGCTTGTCTAAATGTTTATGATGCATCTTATGTGCCCAACGAATTGTACGAATATATGTGTTGTTGCTGCGGGTAAACCATTTAAAACGTTGATGTATGATAACTTCATGAACTACAAAATAAGCAAGACCGTATAATGAGAAGCCTGCACCAATTGGAATCATCCAGTATGTTTTAAACATAATGCCAAGCATGATCAATAACCAACTGGGTATTGCAAATATGAGAAAGTATGCATCATTTTTTTCAAAAAACCCCGGCCCCTTTTCATGATGGTCTTTGTGTAAAAACCAGCCAATACCATGCATTACATATCGATGTAACCACCAGGTAAATCCTTCCATTAGAATGAAAGTTGTTAGAGTAATTGCTATGTAAAATAACCAGATCATATTATTTGTTTCAGAATTTAATTCAAAAAAGAGCGCAATATTAGAAAAAACAAAGTCTGAATTAAAAACAAATTTAAAGCGAATTTGTTTTGCTTGTCAAATTTACAAAATTGAAAGACTACCAGCAATAAAATACTGATAATAAACCAGCATATATAATTAAAGAATGGTACTTCTCCATTTCCATTCCATTGCCAGTATGTTAGTTTAATAGCTACCGGTTCCATGAGCCAGTCAAAAAAAACAGCAAGTGTTGCTCCATCAATGATTATTGATAACAACTTCATTGTCTTTGGAGTAACACCCCCGATCGCTATTGCTCTATTGCTTATTTTCGTCAACAAAGTATGTACACTAATACCACAACAATAAATAATGATAAACCAATTTATACCTATAATCAGTGGTACATTCAATATACCCGGTCCAAGTACTGTTCCATATTGATATTTGCCAAAAAGCAACGATGTATTAACCCCAATGATTTCAACTCCAACACCAGTTACAAAGCAAATAACCAGAAATAACAGAAAATATTTATTTTTTTCTTTTTGGGTCCACACCAACAGGGCAAACATCAGTAAAAGATTAAACGGGGTTGAACTGATAAAGAAATCCTTATCAAAAAATAATATACCTGTTATTCCAATAATATGAAATAAGATCGCTAAAAAAGTAGCTAGTTGATATTTTGAAAAATTATTGATCACAGAATATTATTGCTTTTTAAATAGGCTTCCACTTTCGGAAATGCAATCTTGAACCATTCTGTATACTCTTGCGGATGTGTTTCTATGGAATTTTTTACATTTCCCAATGGTTGATAACAATAATCACTGACTTCTTCCTCATTTGGAAATATTTCGCCATCATATATACCAATAAATACATGGTCAAATTCATATTCAGTGAGGTTGTTTTCAAAAGTAAATTTATAAATGAAGTCAAATGCTTTTTTTAAAGAAGTGCTTATTCCCATTTCTTCCTGCAAGCGATATTCTGCAGCTATCAAAGTCTCTTGTCCAGGCCGTGGATGACTGCAACATGCATTCGTCCATAATCCGGCGCTATGATATTTATTTGAAGCTCTTTTATGCAAGAGCACTTCTCCTTTGGTATTTAAAATAAAAACGCTGAAAGCCCTGTGTAACAGGGCTTTTTGATGTACTTCCATTTTTTCCATTGCACCAATAGGCGCATCCCTCTCATCAACCAAAATAACATCCATAGTATCTGTTCCCTTTAAAATAAGTTGAATTGATTTCTTAACCCTGCTTTTGCCAGGATAAGTGCCTTACCATAATTTGGTATGCGAATTCGGTGTTCCAGAATATTATCAGGAGTAGTTCTTTTTATTTTTTTAAACAGCGATAAATAATATTTATAAGCTACATAAACTCCAAATCTTGCTTTGACAGGCAATTCCAATATTCCTTCGTATGCATTTATAAAATCCTGTGTAATATCGTCTTCGATCTGTTTTTTCATGGTGGTTGTAAAGTTTTTAAAATCAACTTCAGGAAAATAAGACCTGTTTAGTTGTTCGTAATCTGCTTTTACATCCCTTAAGAAATTAACCTTTTGAAAAGCTGCGCCCAGGGCTTGAGCCGAAGGTTTTAATTTTTCATACATTGTCTTATCCCCTTCACAAAAAACATACAAGCACATCAGGCCAACCACTTCTGCACTTCCATAAATGTACTCCTTGTAACCATTACTGTTATAAACAGTTTTGCTTAAGTCCATTTCCATGCTGTTGAAGAAGGCATCTATTAGCTTAAATGAAATATTGTATTCTCTAACTGTTTTCTGAAAACTATTCAAGATCGGATTGAGGCTGATCCCTCTTTCAATAGAAGCATACGTTTCCTTTCTGAAATCCAGCAGTAATTCTTCTTTGTTATACTCATGAAAAGAATCAACAATTTCATCAGCAAACCGTACAAATCCGTAGATATTATAGATAGGTGTGCGGAGATCACTGTGCAGTAATTTTATAGCACTGCTGAAAGAAGTACTGTACTTCTCTGTTGCAATCTTACTGCACTGTTCACTTAATTCATGAAAAAGTTTTATCATGTATCCTAAGACTTATTTATTGTTAATGTTCTGCGGATAAAAATATATAAACACAAATTTAAACCCTATGTTCAGATTCATCAGTAATTTTTTAAAACCTCCTTTGCTACCACTTCACCACTGATCAAACTCGGTGGCACTCCCGGACCCGGAACTGTTAATTGACCGGTGTAAAATAAGTTTTTTATTTTAGAACTTCTACAAGATGGTCTTAAAACTGCCGTTTGCATCAAAGTGTTTGCTAGACCGTAAGCATTGCCCTTGAATGAATTGTAGTCGCTTTTAAAATTAGCGACAGAATAATTTTTTTTATAAATAATATTATTCCTAATTGACTGACCCGTTTTATTTTCAAACCTGGCCATTATTTTTTCAAAATATTTTTCTCTTAATTCTTCGGTATCAGCTTCTAATCCGGATGCAACAGGGATCAGGAAAACCATATTATCACAACCCTCAGGTGCAACGGTTTCATCGGTTACAGAAGAAACAGAGAGATAAAAAAGAGGGTCTGCAGGCCACTTTTTTGTTTTATAAATTTCAGCCCCATGTAATTCAAAATCTGCATCAAAGAACAAAGAGTGATGTGGCACCCCTTCTAATTTTTTATTTAAACCAACGTAATATAACAGGCAACTTGGGGCCATCAGTCTTTTGTCCCAATATTTATCACTATACGTTCTGTAATTACCCGGTAATAAATTTGTTTCAATAAAATGATAATCCGCCGACCCTATAATAACATCGGCATCGAAACTAATGTTTGATGATTTTAGTTCTGAAGATGATTTTTTTGCTGAAACAGAGTTTGCATTACCATTTTCAATGTTTATGGATGTTACATCATGCTCAAAATAGAATTTAACCCCCAGTTCTTTTGCAAGTTTGTACATGCCATCCACAACTTCATACATACCTTTCTTCGGATACCAGGTACCTAATTTGATATCTGCATAATTCATCAGGCTGTAAAGTGCAGGTGTATCTTTTGGCAGGGCACCAAGGAACAGAACCGGAAATTCCATCAATTGGCGTAATTTTTGGCTCTGGAAGAATTTACCAACGTGTTTTTCAATGGATGTAAAAACATCGAGTTTAAAAACACCTTTAATCGTATCCCAATCTAAAAATTCTGTGAGTGACTGCCCGGGTTTGTATACAAGTTTATTTATTCCAACTTCATATTTATAAGCAGCTTCTTTCAAAAAAGCATCCAATCTTTCGCCACTTCCCGCTTCAATACTTTCAAATAACTTCTTTAATTCATTATAATCGGCAGGAATATCTGATTGTCCATCTTTCCAATATATTCGATATGAGGGGTCAAGTCTTTCTAATTCGTAATAATCAGATACTTTTTTTCCGAAACAATTAAAATATCTTTCAAACACATCTGGCATCCAGTACCAGCTTGGCCCCATGTCAAAAGTAAAACCATTTTCAACTAATTTTCTGGCCCTTCCTCCAGGTAAACGATGTTTTTCTAAAACGGTAACATCCCATCCGGCCTTAGCCATGAAAGATGCGGTAGATAACCCGGCAAAACCACTCCCGATAACAACTACTTTTTTCACGGGTGCAAAATAAGGTTATTGATATATATATAAATGTAAAATTAAATCTTTTAAAACCTTGTGAGCTGTTCTTTCAACAATTTGCGTGCAAAGTGTATCCTGCTTTTGATAGTACCTAAAGGTTCCTTTAAATCTTCAGCAATTTCATTGTATTTATATCCTTCAAAATACAACACAAAAGGGAGTTTAAAGATCTCAGGTAATTTATCAACTGCAGATTGTATGTCTTTTAAAGTTAGACTTACTTCTGCTGCATTTGAGACTGCATTTTGATTGTAATCCAATAAAAAATCATTAGGCGAATTATCAAAAATGGTATTTTGCCTGGATTTTTTTCTGTAGTCGTTAATAAAGATATTACGCATGATGGTATACATCCATGCCTTTATGTTTGTACCAACATTATATTTTTCCTTGTTTGAAAGTGCCCGGTACAAAGTTTCTTGAATCAGGTCTTTAGCTGATTCATTGTCGCGAGTGAGGGTAAATGCAAATGGCTTTAAAAAATCTGCATTGCTTGTCAGTAATTGGTCGAATTCTAGTGTTGACATTTTCTTTTGTTTAATGTTTGATACTGCAAAGTTAAACAAGAATATTTACTGACCAAAATTATTTATGCTTTAAATGTTAAAATTTTAAAAAACTAAATACTTGCTACAAATTCCATTACTTCGGGGAAAGAACGTTTGAAGTAAACAGGTGGGTGAATCTTTTTTTCGTACGTATTGGTAAGTTGACCGGATATGATTACAGGTATATTTTGAAATTTCTTACCTATGTTTAAGATGAATTTGTCGAAATTAAAATTATGCCCAACAGTGGTGAGATGGGAATACAAATAATCAGGTTTTTTGAGATCTGCAATATAGGAGATGTCCTTTAGTGGAACATTGGATCCAAGGTATATTACATCCGCTCCACGTTTTTTCAGTAAATAATACATGAACAACAGTCCCAGTTCGTGATGCTCTCCTTCAGGAAGAAAAAGGATTATTGTTTTATTTAGTTTCAATGCTGAAGAAGCTCCTTCAATTCCAACAATCAATTTTTGCCGTATAAGATTCGTTACAAGGTGCTCCTGTGCTGGGTTTATATGATTTGTCATCCATAGTATTCCGATCTTTTCCAGGAATGGAAAGATGATCTGTGTGATGGCCCTTTCTATTCCTTTAACAAGTATGAATCTGTCTAATGTATCCTCAAATGACTGGATATCAAGATCAATCATGTTTTTTATAAGGTCATTGACAATACGTTCCTGCTGGGCTTCCATTTGATTCAGTGAAAGAATTTTTTCATTCATCAGAACTTCACCCATTTTATCTATATGAGATATTTTATACCCGTATTTATTGAGGATAGCAATATTGAGGATCATTTTCAAATCTTCATTACTGTAGTAACGGATGTTGGTGTCTGTACGGGAGGGTTTCAAAAAATTATACCGCTGTTCCCATATACGGAGTGTATGTGCTTTTATTCCAGAAAGGTTCTCGAGATCCTTTATTGTAAATGTATTCATAATGATAGCATTATACAATATTACAATTTACTTATTTAATTGTTTAACTAATTACTAAAATTATTTAAACATAATTTATTAAAAATTCCGTTTGGGGAGATCAGTAAATATTTTAGTAACGAGCTTATTTTTTGGGAAAAAAATTGAAAAAGCCGTTAAAAATACAATTACTGTGTCGGTATAGATTGAAGCATGTTTTTGATACCACATTTCCAAAGCACCTTTATATGGGTAAATTGATGCATACATTGCTTTGGGATCTTTAGAATCAGATAAAATCTTCTCTTCATCTCGGAAAAGTAAAGAGGCTATTCCAGTTATACCGGGCTTTGAATTATATATAACACGCTGTACTTCTGAATTATATAACTTAAAACTAACTTCCATAAGGGGGCGTGGACCAACAATGCTCATATTACCTAAGAAAACATTTATGACCTGTGGCAATTCATTAATTTTTGTTAGGCGGAGCAGTTTACCAAATTTTGTTACACGGGGATCATTTCTTAATGTTATTTCACCTGTACCGGTGTTAGGACTATTCTTAAGCATGGTAGCAAATTTCCAGATCATAAAAGATCTGTTCATATAACCAATTCTCTTTTGAAAATAAAAGATCTCATGCTCACCAGTAAATTTTAAGATAATGATAGCGGGAATTAGTACCGGTAAAAATACAATTAAAGCAACGGTAGCTATAATCAGATCAAAAAGTCGCTTTAAAATTTTATACATGAGCAATATGCTGGTTGTTAGCATGATAAAGGATCTAAATTCAGTCAGGTAGCATTGTGATCTTTTATATTATTTATACACTGCCTTTATTTTATTACTTACTGCTTCAATCTGCTCATCTGTAATATTGGTAGAACAGGGAATACTCAAACAATGCCTGTAAACAAAATCAGACCGATCGTTCATGTTAAAATAAATGTTATCGCAAAACATTCTTAACTGGTTCATTGGAACCCAAAACGGGCGACTTTGCATTTTATTGTCATTTAAAATCTTTAGAACCTCTTTTTGACGGCCTGTTTTAATGGTTGGCAACCACCAGTTAGGATCAATATCTTTATCCACTTGTTGAAATTCAATATCTCCAATTCCACTTAAAGCTTGTTTATACATTGAAATGATTTCCTTTTTTCTTTTGATGAAAGAAGGAAGTAATTCCATTTGTGCTACACCCATTGCTGCTGCAACATTTACCAAGCGGTAATTATAGCCTATTTCATCATGAACATATTCAAAAGGATCACTTTTTGCCTGTGTGGTTAGGTGTTTGGCTTTTTTTGCCAAATCTGCATCATTTGTCACGATCATACCGCCACCACCGGTTGTTATTATTTTATTTCCGTTATAACTGAAAGTACCTAATAAACCGAAACCACCCGCATGTTTCCCTTTATAATAACTACCAAGAGCTTCTGTTGAATCTTCAATAACAACCAGATTGTATTGATTTGTTAACAATAATAACCTGTCCATATCACACATATTACCCAGCACATGCACGGGCATAATTGCAGGGATTCGTTTACCATCTTTTTTGTAATGGCATACATTGTTCTTTTGTTCCGTTTCGTTTATTAAAAACGTTTCCAGCAGATCCAGATCCATTTGCCAGGTGTTTTCATCGGTATCTATAAATATTGGATTTGCACCGGTATATTTTATAGCATTACAGGTTGCTATAAAAGTTATATTAGGGGCAATAATGTAATCATTTTCGTTAATTCCCAGCATAACCAGGCATATATGTAAAGCAGTAGTACCACTGCTTGTTGCCACAGCATATTTGGTGCCTGCAAATTCAGCGGTCATTTTTTCAAACTGATCAACATATGAACCTACACTGCTTACCCAACCGGTATCAAGGCAATCTTTTACATATTTCCATTCGTTTCCACATATATTCGGGCCAGACAATAATAACATAAAAATAAATTACTTATAATAACTGAAACTTGACGCAAATCTGCAAAAGGATTTGAATGGCGAACTTTAATTTGCTTTGCAAACCTATTAAAAAAAAAGTCTCCGACCTAAATGCCGGAGATAATTAATTATTTAATTGAGAAGTAATTCAAATCAAATATTTCTGAATTTTTGGCCAAAAGAATCAGTTACGATACCTGTTTTCAATAAAGTGTAAATTTCTTTTACGCCCTGAGGTACTTTTTTAGTAATTGTATAGCCGAGTTCCTCTTTAATTTTATCAAAGTTCACCCGGTAGTCTCTTGGATCTTCGGAACTTTCTACGAAATGTACTTTCACATTTGGTACAACCTTACAAACCTCGTCAATGATCATTCCTTTATTATAATTTTCTTCTGTACTGCCCACATTAAAAACATTTGCCCTTACTTTTTCTTCCGGTGATTCCAAAACCAGAATTACCGCTCTTGCAAGATCATCTACATGGCAGTAGGGTCTCCAGAATTGTGCTCCCCATATTTCCTGTTCGCCTTTTATGGCTGCATTTCGTGTAAACTCATTTACGGTAAGATCGAATCGGATTCGTGGAGAAAAACCGTACACGGTACTAAATCGTAATGCAGTACTGCAAATATTTGAATCCTTTCGTTCTTCCAGTAAATATTTTTCAAATTTTACTTTTAACTCTGCGTACAAAGACACCGGGTTAAGGTCTGATGTTTCTGTAACAAACGAATCGGGATCAGGCATTTTTCCATAATTACTGCAAGTGCTTGCAAAAACAAATTTTTTCACTCCTGCTTTTTCAGCTTCATCAAATAATGCCACACTGCCCGCCCAATTTGTTTCTCTCGCTTCATCACTGTATTTTTTGCAGGCAGGGTCCCCAACAATTGCAGCAAGATGAGCAATAGCATCTATGCCTTTCAACGCTTTTTGTACTGCTTTTTGGTCTCTGACATCGCCAAGCATAAATTCAAAATTCTCGTTCAGCATTACATCATACAATGCATCCCCACCAAATTTTAAACTATCAAATGCTCTTACCTCGTAACCTTTACTCAATAACTGACGTACCAATACAGAACCAATATATCCTGCACCACCTGTAACCAATACCTTCATGATTTTTTAGTTTTTTTGATTTGTAATTTCTTTACTGTTTCAAAAATATGCTGCTCGGATAAACGGGGAAAAGCTATTTGATCATCAACCCTGTAAAAAATAAATTCATCTGTTAATGCCGGTGATCTTTTTTGTTCTTCATCTTTAAACTGCAAAAACCAGCAATCATAATGGTTTAGTAATTCTATGCAATCCTTTTGTAATTCATCCGGAATAAAATGATTTTTATCAAGTATCAATTGATAAATCATTTCGTTTGCCTTTCGGATATTCAGCGCATGAAGATAAATTTTATTGCACAAATATTTTTCATATGCCCTGCCGGATAAGCGTAATAAAAAATCAAGAGGCAACAACAATTGAGTTAACAATAACTGATTGTTTGCATTATCTTTTTTCATCTACTAATTTAAAAATATTATCTCCTACCTGCATAAATGCCCAGTGCTTAACGAAATTTGTTGCCTTTATCCTTCTATTCATTTCTTCAACAGGCATATCAGGAGTAATACGACAAAGCCTGTTTAATTCTTTTCTTAAATAAGGTTTCCTTGTCCACTTTTCCGTGCTTTGTGGAAATACTGTCCCTGTAATTATAAAATCCATTATTTCAAAACACTGAGTCAGGATCAATGCATAACAACGTTGGGTTATAGAAAAAACCGTATCTGCTTTGTAAACCGGAAAGCGTTTTACAGAAATGATCTTCCCTGTATCCACCTTTGCCAGCATGTGATGACAGGTTACTCCATATTCATCCACACCATCATAAACAGCAAAATTAGTGCAGCCAATACCCGGATATTCTGGCGGGCCAGGATGGAAATTAATGGCCATTATTGCAGCACTTTTTAAAACCTGATCCGGTATAATCCATTGTGATAAATATGAAATCACAATATCTCCTTTCCAATCTGTTGCTTCTTTAGGGAAAAGTTCTCCTCTTTTACCATAAATAGTTACTGTTTCCGGAAAATGAAGGCTGATAAATTCTCCTGCAATCTTTGAGTATTGGTCATCAGCTTTTCCAATAAAAAGTATTTTTAGTTTTGATGATACAATTTTAATTTCTACCGGTTGAGAATCTGAAATATTCTTAACCAGATTTGTTTCCAGGTTTTTGGAAGGGTTACCTGCAACAACTGAGTTATCGGAAACATTTTTAATTACAACTGCACCTGCACCGATTGTGCAATTATTGCCAATTTGAACGCCCTGTCTTATAACAGCATTTGCACCAATAAAAGTTCCTTTACCCACACTTACATTACCACACAAGACAGTTCCGGGGCCAATATGAACGAAATCACCTACTTCACACTCATGTTCTATGATAGAACCGGTATTACAAATAACGGCATTGCCTATTTTAGAAAGTGCATTGATAGAAACATGGGAACTAACCATTATTCCATGACTGGCAATAAATGATGTAGGATCAATTATTGCAGAAGGATGAATAGCATTAACAGGCATGTAACCCCTGGATGCAAAATTTTCATATATTTTTTGCCGAATGCTATTGTCTCCGATCGCAATAAAAAACTCATCATTTTTTAAAACAGTAAATGCATCTTCTGATGTTTCTTTACCAAAATATTTTAGATTGTATGGATTATAAGCTTTCTCTTCTTTATCAAAATATCCGAGAACTTTTTTACCCAAAGCATCAAAAATAGCATGTACAACATACGAGTGCCCTGAATAGCCAATTAATATCATTGATCTTTATTTAAGTTTTAGGGGTTTATTAGGTTCAACAAGTTAAGAAAACTTGTTGAACCTGATAAGCTAGTCGCCTCATTTGAACTTTTTATTTTCGAGCAATGGTTGCCCAGCCACCACCAATTCTGATTATTTCAAGTTTATCTCTGGAAATGCCGGCTTTTTTATGCAGGTCGATGATCTGTTGTTCGGTATAATGAAACAACGGACAAGTATAACGATACCTGCGCAAAGCCATGCGTATGCCATTTTCGGGCCAGGAGGCCATGATAGATCTTTTTGACAACTGGCACATCCTGTTAAGCAATTTTTGAGCATCTTCTGTATAATCAAATACACCCAGGGCATATGAATAATCGAATTTTTTATCCCCAAAATCATATGTCATAATATCTCCGAGAACAAAGGTGCATTTATCTGCAACCCCTTCTTCTTTTACGGTATTATTGGCATAATCAATCATGTGTTGTGCAAAATCGACTCCAAAAATTTGAGAAGCACCGGCATTTTTAATTAATGATACACTGTTAACACCCGGGCCGGAGCCGACATCGAACACCGTGGCATTAGGAATTTCTTTACACGCTTTTACGGCAATTGCCTGTCTTTCATATACTCCTTTTCTAAATACACGATCAAATGATGATGGTTTTTTGTAATAATTTCCAAACAATTCACTCCGTGCATCCCAGTAACTTTGTACTGTTTCCATTTGCTTTGACATAATTTGCTTTGTTTAAACAGGTTTTAAATTGATGTTGATTTAATAGATCCTTTATTTTTTCACGGATAGAATTTCTAAATAAATTCCAGCGCAAATTTAGGGTATGAACTTTATATTTTGAATAGTTTGCTCCTGCCGGATAATTTGATCTTACATCAAGGAATGCAGTATCAAACTCGTAAGGGTGCATATAGATCATACTATCCTTTTGCTCTTTTTCAAAATCATTGAATATTTTATTTACCAACATCTTTGGCATTAACCTGATATAACCGCCACCTGACACTGGCCATGTCTTATTAAAATACCTCGCTACAGTTAATGGTAATTCAACAATTTGCTTACCATTGGGGAGGTCATACAAGGCATCTTTATCACTAAACCCCTCAATTCCATACCTCGGCATTTTTTTAGGAAAGATACTGCTGTCATATTCAATTCCCAGATCTGCAAGTATATCAAGCAGCCATAAATTGGTTTCATTTACAGAAAAAAAGGGAGCACGGTAACCATGAATTTTTTCACCGGTTATTTGTGTAACGATATCGATGCTTTCCTGCAAGTCTTTTCTTGCTTCATCGGGTGTTAACGTAAACATGGCAATGTGATTCTGGCCATGAATGGCAATTTCATGCCCTCTTGAGGCTATCTTTTTAACAAGATCCGGCCTGAATTTAGCCGTAACCCCTAAAATAAAAAATGTGGCTTTGCAATTGGTTTCATCCATCATATCCAGCATGATAGAAGTTTGTCTTTCCAGTGCATTATTTACAGGTTCTGTGACTTTGTTGTAATGATACATACAAAGTAATTGTCCAAAATCTTCCCAGTCTATTGAAAGCGTACTGTAGCTCATCTTTCAGAATTAATTTTTTCAATTGCTTTTAAATAAGCATCAATCACCATTTGTTTATCAAACTCTTTTATCACTTTTTGCCTGGCTCTGATTCCCATCTCATTTCGCTGATCATCAGATAACCCAACCATCATTTTCATCTTTTTTGCAAGGTCGGAAGCATCCTGCACATTACATAAAAATCCGGTTACTCCATCAGCCACAATTTCTTTGCAGCCGGTTGTATTGCATGTGATACATGGGCGTTCCATACTCGATGCTTCTAATAACACATTGCTTGTTCCTTCACGATATGAAGGAAGTACGACACAATCAGCAGCGGCAATAAATGGCCTTACATCTGTTGCATTACCCAGATATTTTATGGTTCCAGCTTTTACCCATTGCTGTATCTCTGATTCAGTTACGGTATTGTCTTTTAAATTCTGCAGCCATACTGGTCCCAAAACGTGAAACTCAATTTGTGGTAATTCCTTTTTAATTATTCCGGCTGCTTCTACATACTCAAGAATTCCTTTGTCTTTTACCAATCTGCTGATAAATAAAAAAATAAATTTATCATCTTTGTCTCTTCTTGCCAAAGGTGAATAAAACTGGTGATCAATTCCCGATCCGGGTATCCTTTCTGCTCTTTCTGGTTTTACAAATTTCTTTTCAAGAAATATATTCATATCATCAAAATTCTGGAAAAAAATCCTGGCAGTTTTTTGTAAAACATATTTATACAATGTTCTGGCAGCCCGGTATGCGATATTATTGCGGGCAAACAATGGGCCAATACCTGTAATATTTGTAATGGTAGGAATACTTAATTGCCGGGTAACCACATTTCCCCAAATAGCCGGACGAATAGTGAATGTTAGACAAACATCCGTGCCTGATACTTTCAGCGCTTTCTTAATATTTCGCATATAAGAAATAATATCTAACGGATTTTGTGTGCTCCCCTTCACATCAATTACTTTAAACCCTTTTTGCCTTGCCTGTTCCAGATCAGTTGTTGTACCTGTTGTGAGAATAGTTACATCATAGCCATTTTCAACCAATGTTTTGCTGAGCTTTTCTCTTATTGTATTGGTAGCAATGATATTATTCTCTATGATAGTAATTTTTAATTTTTTCATATAATATTACTTCAGATAAATTTTTCTGTACCATACTTCCAGAGAGAACAACATCCATAATATTTTAGCTCTTTTTTCTGATGATATTTTTATCTTATTATTCAAAAGTCTTTGAGTAAAGTTATGGTCTACAATATTTTTATTGAAAGCATTTGCAGACCCTACATAATCATGAATAGTGGACCTCAATTCGTGATCGACCCAATTTTTTAAAGGGATCTCAAAACCTCTTTTAGGCTGGTTCACCAATTGATCCGGTAAATATTTTTTAGCAAGTGTACGCAAGAGGTGTTTTGTTGTGCTACCATTTATTTTATAATTATCATTCATACCCGGAGCATATTCCAATAATTCTTTGCATAAAAACGGGCTACGTCCTTCCAGTGAATTTGCCATAGTGGCAATATCCATTTTTACCAGCAAGTCGCTGAAAAGGTTTGTATCAAAATCCATATTCATTATCTTTTGCAGACCACTTATTCCGGATGAAGCAATGGTTTCAAAATCCTGCCTGAGCGGTTGCATATAATCAAAATGAGGTTTTATGATATTTTCCTCATAGTCTTCCATAATATCAACACCTGCAGATAAATAAATATCCAGACTCGATTT
This sequence comes from Ferruginibacter sp., assembly GCA_031422055.1. Classification (GTDB taxonomy): domain Bacteria; phylum Bacteroidota; class Bacteroidia; order Chitinophagales; family Chitinophagaceae; genus Ferruginibacter. Next base: position 901 of record JANOPU010000046.1, on the reverse strand, counting down.
AGAAGCCATGGCAGCGAGCCTGTATAAATAATTATAAGTAGATTTTTTGTTGTCAGGTGCCGGTAGAATGTTTTTTATAATCGAAGCAGTGTTTTTTATAAATAAATTTCTTTTAAAGAAATCGTATTTTGAAAAAGGAACATATCGCCGGTAACCGCCGAATAATTCATCGGCTCCATCGCCATTTAAGATAACCGTTACATGTTTCTTTGCTTCACGGCATACATAAAAGGAAGGGATTGCAGAGCTGTCGAAAAACGGTTCTCCATAATTCATTAATATTTGCTCAACATCATCTGCAAGCGTATCAAAGGAGATATTGATTTCGGTATGATTGGTTTGATATTTTTCCGCTACAAGTTTTGCCAGTGGAGCTTCATCGTATTCACCTTTAAATGAAACAGTAAAAGTTCTAAGTTTATCATTGTATTCACGGGCAATGGATGTAACCAGGCCGCTGTCAATCCCTCCGCTTAGAAAACAACCTACCTCCAGGTCACTGGAATCTATTCTGCGTTTTATTCCGGAACGTAAAAAATCATCCACTTTTGTTAAACTATCATTGAATGAATCATTATTGATATTTGCAAAATAATCGTGAACATTCCACCATTTTTCCTCCGTACATTTTAAATTATTACAATCTATTTCCAGGTAAGTTCCTGCTAAAAGTTCCTGTACATTTTTATACGGAGTTAGCTTTCTGTAAAATGTACCCATCCGGGTAAAATGATAAAAATTATCCTGATCCAACTCTAATGGTAACAAGCTCTTTAGGCAGTTTAGCTCGCTGGCAAAAACTATTTTTTGATCATCATTATATATATATAATGGTTTTTTCCCTGCACGGTCTCTGGCAATAAAGAGTTTTTTTTCCAGTTTATCATAGATCACTATTACA
>JANOPU010000045.1:0-11801 GCA_031422055.1 Ferruginibacter sp. | reverse complement strand
CGCAATGACGAAAATTTATTTAGCCAGTTTTTGATTATTTTTAATTACCAATTAAAAAAATGATGATCAAGCCTTATTTATTTATAGAAAAAACGGACAAGAAAGGCAAAGCAGTCTTTACAAATGAAAGAATTACAGCAGGTACTGTTATTGAAATTGCTCCCGTAATCGTTATGAGTATAGATGACAGGCAGCACCTCGACAAAACCTTGTTACACGATTATATTTTTGAATGGGGAAAGTTAAAAGAAAAATGCTGTATGGCACTTGGGTTAATACCTATCTACAACCACAGCTACAAAAGCAACTGCGAATATTTTATGGATTTTGAGGATGATACCATATTTATAAAAACGGTAAGGGATATTAAAAAAGGGGAAGAACTAACCATCAATTATAATGGCAACTGGAATGACGGGAAGGAGGTTTGGTTTGATGTTGTATAAAACTGGTTTAGAAGTTTAGGGTTTAGGAGTTTAGATTTCCGATCTGCTGTATTCCTAAACTTCTAAACCCTAAACTTCTAAACTTCCAAACTAATCTTTCCTATCCTCAAATTCCTTACGAATAATATTCAACGCTGCTCCTGCCTTAAACCATTCGATCTGTTGTTGATTATAAGTGTGGTTAACCATAATCTCATCTACCGTTCCGTTTGAATGATTTAAAACAAGTTTTAATTGTTTTTCTGGTGCAAACTCAGTTAAACCGATTATGTCAATACTATCATCTTCCATTATCTTATCATAATCCGTCTTGTCATCAAATGTCAAACCAAGCATACCTTGCTTTTTCAGGTTTGTTTCATGTATGCGTGCAAAAGATTTAACCAATACCGCTCTTACACCAAGGTGTCGTGGTTCCATCGCTGCATGTTCCCTGGAAGACCCTTCGCCATAATTTTCATCACCTACTACAATGGTTCCAACAGAAGCTGCTTTATATGCTCTTTGTGTATTGGGTACGGTTCCATATTCACCGGTCAATTGATTTTTTACCAAGTCTGTTTTTTCATTGAAGAAATTTATAGCACCAATGAGCATATTGTTGCTGATATTATCAAGGTGTCCACGGAATTTGAGCCATGGACCCGCCATGGAGATATGATCTGTTGTGCATTTACCTTTTGCTTTTATTAGAAGTTTCAAACCTTTCAGGTCGGTTCCTTCCCATGCATTAAAGGGTTCAAGTATCTGTAATCTTTTGCTATCCGGTGAAACTTTTACCTGTATTTTACTTCCATCGGCTGAAGGTGCCTGGTATCCGGCATCTTCAACAGCAAATCCTCTGGGAGGAAGTTCAAATCCTGTTGGTGCATCTAACATTACCTGTTCACCTTTATCATTGGTAAGTGTATCTGTAAGCGGATTGAAATTCAGCGTTCCAGCTATGGCAAGTGCTGTAACCAGTTCCGGTGATCCAACAAATGCCATAGTATTCGGATTGCCATCTGCACGTTTTGCAAAGTTGCGGTTGAAAGAATGTACGATGGTGTTTTTTTCTTTCTTCTCTGCACCAACCCTTGCCCACATACCTATACATGGGCCACAGGCATTGGCAAAAACAGTAGCACCGATCTTATCAAAAGTATCCAGGAATCCATCTCTTTCAATAGTAAATCGTACCTGCTCACTGCCAGGTGTAATCGTAAATTCAGATTGTAATTTTAATCCTTTTTCAGTAACCTGTTTTGCCAGGCTAACAGCACGGCTGATATCTTCATAAGAAGAATTAGTGCAACTGCCGATCAGACCCACTTCAATTTTGGTGGGCCAGCCGTTTGCAGCTGCTGCTTCTTTCATTTTGGAAATGGGAGTAGCCAGGTCCGGGGTAAAAGGACCGTTCAAATGCGGTTCCAGTGTACTCAGATCAATTTCAATTACCTGGTCAAAATAAGCATCAGGGTTTGCATATACTTCCGGATCACCGGTTAAATGTGCTGCAATTTTATCAGCCATGGAAGCAATTTCTTCTCTGCCTGTTGCTTTTAAATAACGGCTCATGCTTTCATCATAACCAAAGGTTGAAGTGGTTGCTCCGATCTCTGCACCCATATTACAAATAGTGCCTTTGCCCGTACAACTCATGCTGGTAGCGCCTTCGCCAAAATATTCAACAATAGCACCGGTACCGCCTTTTACCGTTAATATTCCTGCAACTTTTAATATTACGTCTTTGGGAGCTGTCCATCCATTTAATTTCCCGGTAAGTTTTACTCCTATAAGTCTAGGCATTTTGAGTTCCCACGGAAGTCCGGCCATTACATCACAAGCATCTGCTCCTCCAACACCGATCGCAACCATACCTAAACCACCGGCATTTACCGTATGGCTATCTGTACCTATCATCAATCCACCGGGGAAGGCATAATTTTCCAATACCACCTGGTGAATGATACCAGCACCGGGTTTCCAAAAACCGATGCCATATTTTTCAGAAACTGATGCAAGAAAATCATATACTTCACTGCTTTCATGTACAGCCCTGTCGAGGTCTGTTTTGCTGTTGACTTTTGCTTCAATCAAATGATCACAATGTACGGTTGATGGAACCGCAACTTTATTCCTTCCGCTTTGCATAAATTGTAATAAAGCCATCTGCGCTGTTGCATCCTGCATGGCCACACGGTCCGGAGCAAAATCAACATAATCTTTTCCCCTTTGAAAAGATTTGTTCGCGACACCATCCCATAGGTGTGCATATAATATTTTTTCGGTAAGTGTCAGGGGTTTCCCCGTTACTTTACGAGCTGCTTCTACACGGGTGCCGAAGTTTGAGTAAAGTTTTTTGATCATTTCAATGTCGAATGCCATAGTATCAATTTGGAGATTAGAAAAATGGTCAATTTGGAAATGCAGGAATTTTTTTATGAAAGAAACTATCTGAATTTATCAGCTAATTTTCAAATCTTCAAATCTTCAAATCTCCAAATCAGGATTTTTGGCAAATTTAATGAAACTAGGCCACTATTTAAAGCGCTTGTTTTTAGATTTATTTCTGATTACTTTTGTAGTATGAGCAGTTTCAGGCATTTTATTGAATGGCATGTTTTTGGCGTATGCACAGCCATCGGCGAAAAAATGGGTATTGCAACATCAGTGATAAGGAAATATTTTATTTATATCTCATTTCTTACAATGGGGTCGCCTGTTATCATCTATTTTTTTGTAGCATTCTGGATGAATGTGAAGCGGTATATTTTTAGTTCTAAACGTAATCCGCTGAGGTATTAAAAACCCCCTCCGCCCCCTAAAGGGGGAACTGGCTCTTTATATCCCAAATCTTCTTATTATAATTTGATTCTTGAGTATTGCTTATTGAATATTTTATGAAACGATCAGTTCATCGTTATTCAGCTTCATTGGCAAGTTTATCCTGAGGAACGAAGGGCACTCTTGTACATATGTTCTTTATTGAACATAGAGATTAAAAGTAACCGTCATTGCGAGGAACGAAGCAATCCGGACATCGATAATTTAGATTGCTTCGTACCTCGCAATGACGAACATACTTGATGCCGCACAAGAGGGCGATGCAAGGATGTTGAGCATTGATATAATGTTTGGACAAATAATTAAACTACTGCAGATCGTATCCTCACTAATTTCTCCAACAATGGTTCCAGCAGATCCAACCGCAACATATTGGCACCATCACTTTTTGCAACTGCAGGATTGGGATGTGTTTCAATGAATAAACCATCTGCAGCGGTTGCAATAGCAGCTTTAGCAATGGTTTCAATTAATTCCGGACTACCACCGGTTACACCACCTGTTTGATTGGGTTGTTGTAAAGAGTGTGTACAATCCATGATCACAGGAACATTGATTTCTTTCATCCAGGTGATATTGCGATAATCAACTACCAGATCCTGGTATCCAAATGTATTTCCTCTTTCAATTAAACCAACTTTGTTATTGCCGGCATTTTTTATTTTTTCCACAGCAAATTTCATGGAAGGCCCGCTGAGGAACTGTCCCTTTTTTACATTTACAATTTTACCTGTTTCAGCAGCAGCTATTAAAAGATCTGTTTGCCTGCAAAGGAATGCAGGTATCTGTAATATATCTACGTATTTGGCAGCCAAGGCTGCTTCTGGAGCTGTATGTATATCTGTTGTGGTTGGAAGGGAATATTTTTCGCCGAGTTTTTTTATTAATTGCATGGCAGCTTCATCTCCAATACCTGTAAATGAATTGGTGCTGGTGCGATTTGCTTTGCGGTAAGATGCTTTAAAAATATAGGGTATTCTTAATCTTTTGCAAATGGCAGCAACTTTTTCTGCAACTTCATTTATCAGTTCTTCGCTTTCAACCACACAAGGGCCTGCAATTAAAAAGAAATTCTTTGCATCATATTGCTGTTTGCTGAAAAGCTCTTGTAAATATTTTTCCATGGTGTAAAATTACAATTTTCAGTTGTTATCGGGGTATTGTCTTTTTTGGTTTAACTTACTTTCTAATCATTAGTTATATAAAATTTCATTTTACATTTGTGAATAAAATGCCTTTATGATCAAAGAAAGAATATTGGTAATTGGTGCATCCGGCCAGATAGGAGTTGAATTAACATTGGCATTGAGAAAAATATATGGCAATGCCAATGTGATCGCTTCCGACCTGCGGGAAGAAAATGCTTTGTTACATGGCACTGGCCCATATGTCTCCATGGATGTAATGAACAAAGAAATGCTGCATGTACAGGTAATAAGGCAGGGGATCACCCAGATATATTTATTGGCAGCTATACTATCAGCAACAGGAGAAAAAAATCCTAATCTTGCCTGGAGCCTGAATATGCAAAGCCTGCTGAATGTATTGGATATTGCCAAAGAAGAACATTTGCACAAGGTATACTGGCCCAGCAGTATTGCCGTATTTGGCCCTACATCACCCAGGCAAAATTGTCCCCAGCAAACAGTCATTGAACCAATAACCGTTTATGGTATCAGTAAATTTGCCGGTGAGTTCTGGTGTAATTATTATAACCACCGGTATGGGTTAGATGTTAGGAGTATCCGTTATCCGGGGTTGATCAGTTATAAAAGTGCACCGGGCGGTGGTACAACTGATTACGCGGTTGAGATCTTTCATGAAGCACTCGAGGAAAAAAAGTACGAATGTTTTTTAGAAGAAGATACTTATCTGCCCATGATGTATATGTCTGATGCCATAAAAGCAACCATTGAATTAATGGAGGCACCCGCTGAAAAAATTAAGATCCGCACTTCATATAATATTTCGGGCATGAGTTTTTCTCCAAAAGAAATTGCTGCAGAAATTAAAAAGCATATCACTGATTTTACTATTAGTTATAAACCTGATTACAGGCAACAGATTGCTAATAGCTGGCCGCAAAGTATTGATGATAGTGTGGCTAGAAATGACTGGGGCTGGAAGGAAGAGTTTGATCTTTCAAAAATGACGAAGGATATGTTGGAGAATTTAAAAAAAGTTTGAAGTTTGATGTTCGAAGTTCAGTACTCTTGACAACATCAAACCTCAAACTTCGAACTTCAAACCATTTTTCCTTTTTTACCGGTTAACTAAAACCCCAACACATCCTTCATAAAATATATTCCTTTCTTTCCTTGTAAAAATTCTGCTGCTAATATAGCGCCTCCGGCAAAACCATTCCTGTTGTGTGCGGTATGAATGATGGTAATATCATCTACTCCTGAATGATATTTTACGGTATGTGTTCCCGGTGCAGGATCCATTCTTTTACTCTTGATGATAAGTGCTTCATCATTTGTTGAAGGCTCATTGATCCAGCCAGATTTTAGGGGAATTTCTTTTAAGATCTGCTCTGCCAGTGTTATGGCTGTTCCACTGGGGGCATCTTTTTTTTCTGTGTGGTGAATTTCTTCAATCGTAACATCATAAGCAGGTTGTTTCGACATAAATGCTGCCAGTTTTTTATTTACTTCAAAAAAAATATTTACCCCAATACTGAAATTACTTGCATACAAAATAGTTCCGTTCTTTTTGATGCAATATTTTTCTACATCGGCCCAATGTTGTAACCAGCCTGTACTGCCACATACAACAGGAATTTCAGCATCAATGCATTTATAAATATTGTTGAGGGCATTTTCGGGGCCGGTAAATTCTATGGCTACATCGGCCTGTTGCAAATTTATTTCTGTGAGTTCATTTTGATTTTCAACATCTACTTTTAGTACAATCTCATGCCCTTTTTGTAAAGCGATCTCTTCAATGGTTTTTCCCATTTTGCCATAACCGATCAATGCAATATTCATTTTACTGGAAGTTTAGGTGTGGAGTTGATAACAAAGATAATGAAAACGTGGAGGAGGTTAAGGTTAAGGATAAGGTTAAGGTTAAGGAGTGCACAGGCTTAGCCTCAACCTTCACCTATAATAATTACTTTCCAATTTTCATCACTAAACTAATGCCATTCGTATTGGCAATTGGGCTATAACCGCCTTTGATCTGTAAACTAAGGTTGTCATTAACATCAAAGGTTTTCATATGCGCATCAACTGCTGCATCAACCACATTCAGCCCCCAAAATATAATAAAGAATAAAACAGAATAATCTACGTTTTGTCTTACCTGGTTTCTAAAAGTCCGTATCCTGTCCGGCTGGTCTTTAACACCAAAATAAGGTTCTTTGATCAGGTAATCATTTGAAGGGTCACCGTCAGTTGCAAGAATATATGCATTTTTTGAATCTTTATATTGTGTGAGGTTCCTGAAAAAAAGATAGGTAGGGATTCCAATGGCGGCATATACTATCGGAACTTTCCATATTTTTTTATTGGTAACCTGACCCCAACCCGGAATGATGGCAGAATGAATGATCGCTTTTCTTGGACGGTATTGTAAAGAGGTATCTGAAATATTCACAGATGTATTTTTTGAAACATCTGCAGTTCCGGCTTTTTTTATCGTACTGTCTTTTTGTGCATACATATTACTGCAGCAAAAAAAGCAAATTATTATCGCAATGATTTTGATTAAATAAGATCCCATCAACTAACATTAATTTTCAATTTTTCCAGTAATCCATTTAATTCTTCTAATGAATAGTATTCAAGCAAAATATTGCCATAACCCTTTTTGTTATGTGTCAATTTTACCCTGGTACTGAATTGAGATGCTAAATTATCTTCTATCTTCTTAAAAGCAGGTGAGAGTTCCGTTTTTAGAGTTGTTTTAACATTACCGGTACTGTACATTTTTCTTACCAGGTCTTCAGTTTGCCTAACGGATAATCCACGATTTTTAATTTCTGCAAAAACAAATAATTGCTTGTCAACTACATCAATGTTGATCAATGCCCTGGCATGCCCCATACTGATCACCCCATTCCTAACGGCTACCTGTATATCAGGTGGCAATTTTAATAAGCGGATATAATTGGTTACTGTACTTCTTTCTTTACCCATTCTTTCTGATACTTGTTCCTGTGTATAATCCAGGTCATCCATCAGGCGTTTGTAACTGATAGCAATTTCAATGGCATTTAAATTTTCTCGCTGCAGGTTTTCCAATAAAGCCAGTTCCAGTAATTGACTTCCATTGGTTGGCCTTACATAGACTGGCACATCTTTTAAGCCCGCAATTTTAGAAGCCCTGAACCTGCGTTCTCCGGTTATGAGTCTGTATTTTCCGGTGGGTAATACAGATACGGTCAGGGGTTGAATAATATCATGTATTTTAATAGAAGCAGCCAGTTCATTTAAAGCGGTTTCATCAAAATCCTTACGCGGCTGATTGGGGTTTACTTCAATTTGATCTAATGTTATTCTTAAAACGCCGGTTGTTTTTTCGGCAATTTCTGATTTTAAACTTCCGGCTGTTGTTTTTAAATCGGCATCAATATTTTGAAGAAGGCTTCTGATTCCTTTGCCGAGTGCATCTCTTTTTTGTGAAGTGCTCATATTTGATAGCTTTTAGCTATTGGCTATTAGCTATTAGCTAAGCCAACGGCTAAGAGCTAACGGCTAATAGTTAACAACTTATTCCATAATTTTTTCTTCCTGATTTATTTTGGTCAGGTTATTTTTTTGAAGGATCTCTTTTGCAAGATTCAGATAATTTACAGCTCCTTTACTATCGGAATCATATAATATTACCGGTTTTCCAAAACTGGGGGCTTCACTTAAACGCGTATTTCTGTGAATAATACTGTTAAAAACCATTTCATCAAAATGCCTTCTAACTTCACTTACTACCTGGTTGCAAAGACGTAATCTGCCATCGTACATGGTCATTAAAATGCCCTCAATTTTCAAATCAGTATTTAACCTGTTTTGAACAATTTTTACTGTATTCAACAATTTACCAAGGCCTTCTAAAGCAAAAAACTCAGTTTGAACCGGTACTACTACACTATCAGCAGCAGTAAGTGCATTCACAGTTATCAAACCAAGAGAAGGTGAACAATCGATGACAATAAAATCGTATTGATCTTTTATAGGTTCAATGATTTGTTTTAAAACACTTTCTCTGTTTGGATAATTGATCATTTCAATTTCTGCACCAACCAAATCAATATGTGATGGTACCAGATCAAGAAAAGGCAGTGCTGTTTTTAAAATTACATCTTTAATTTCTGCTTCATTTACCATACAGTCATACAAGCTCTTGGTAACATTATGCAGATCGAAACCAACTCCGGTGGTACTATTTGCTTGTGGATCTGCATCAACCAATAATGTTTTATATTCCAGTATAGCAAAACTTGCAGCAAGATTTATTGCCGTAGTCGTTTTACCAACTCCTCCTTTTTGATTTGCTATTCCAATTGTTCTTGCCATTTTTATAAACGTTTCTCGTTTCTTGTTTCTCGTTGTTGGTTTAGAGTTATTGTTACATTATAAGGTGATCGTTTCGCCTATTGCCGGTAAAAGTAATTCAAGGCTATTATTTTTGAATATATCCTTAGCTTTTTGTTGATCTACCTTAATATAGCCAAAGGTATCGTAATGAACGCCAATAATGGTATTGCATTTTACCATTTTTGCTGCCTCAACCGCATCTTTTATCCCCATTGTAAAATTATCACCGATGGGCAATACCGAAAAGTCAATATTGGCAAACATTGGTATTAATTGCATATCAAGTGTTAAAGCCGTATCCCCACTATAATAAAAATTCATTTCATCATTCATAATGATAAATCCCATGGGGTTTCCTCCATAGCTTCCATCCGGCATAGCTGAAGAATGAATTGCATGTACACATTTTACAGTACCAAAATCAAATTTCCACTGGCCTCCGGTATTCATTGGTTGATATTTAGTAATTCCTTTTCCGGCAAACCACATAGCTACTTCATAATTAGCAATAATAGTGGCTCCCGTTGATAATGCAATTGCTTCTGTATCTGCCACATGATCACTGTGGCCGTGACTTAAAAGAATGTAATCAGCTTCAATATCATTGATATTGATATTCTTTGCTAGCTCATTGGGAGTAATAAAAGGATCAAATAACAATTTTTTCCCATTTACTTCGGCCATAAAACATGAATGTCCATAATAAGTTATACGCATAATGTGTTTCTTGTGTATTTTGATTTTGAATGGTAAAAAGTGCCATCTTGGCAAATTTAGTTATTCGGTATAAAAATGGAAACAATAATGCTGCTTATTTGTTGATTAATTACACACTGCTAGGAATGCACGAATATTTATGAACAATTTAAAATAGTTACATATTCGTAATTTCCTGCATAAAAAAAATACTAAATGATAACAATCGTATCGGGAACAAACCGGGATAATAATACCAAAAAGGTTGCTATGGAATATCAACGCTTTTTAAGTGAAAAAGATATCGGGTCTGTAGTATTTGCTTTTGATGAAAATAATGTATATGAAAGGGATGAGGCCTTTATTAAACTGGAGGAAGAGTTTCTGAAACCTGCATCTAAGTTTATCATCATCATGCCAGAATATAATGGTTCGTATCCCGGTATTTTAAAGCTAATGATAGACAATACTGATGTTTCCAAAGTATGGTGGCATAAGAAAGTGTTACTAACGGGGGTATCTACGGGTCGTGCAGGTAATCTGAGAGGTATGGATCATTTAACAGGAGTTTTATTACATCTGAAAATGATTGTGCATCCAAACAGATTGCCCATCAGCGTTGTGGATAAACTCCTGGATAAGGATAATCGCTTTTCTAACCCATCAACTATTAATGCCGTTCAAACACAATTGGAAGAATTTATTCACTTTTAATAAGCCGAATTATTTATCGGGTTTAGACAGTTTAGCCTTAAACTAAACATGCTAAACAATCTCAACTTTTCTAAACTTCACTTAATTTTATAAAAAAATCACATATGCGTACACCACTCGGTGTTATTATTTTTATTGCTTTCATGCTTTTATTGGACACTTATTTTTTTCAGTCAATAAAAGCAGTTGCATTATCTGCATCACCAAAAAACAGAACCGTCATATACTTTATTTATTGGGCTCTGACGGTCATTGCTATTGCAGGTTTTTTATTATTTGTATACAGCGGACAGGAATTTTTAGGTAAAAAAGTACGTACGTTTTTATTTGCAACTATCATTGGTCTGTTTCTAGCAAAGATCACCGGTGCCGTTTTTTTCCTGGTAGATGATATGCGCAGGGGAATACAATGGATTGCAGGAAAATTATTCTTTTCAAATACAGAAGGAGAAAATATGGGTGGCGATGGAATTACCCGGTCTGCTTTTTTAAGTTGGTTGGGTATTGCTGCAGGAGGTACCTTGTTTGGCGGCTTGCTCTATGGGTTTAGTAATAAGTATAATTATCAAACAAAAAGGCTGCAATTGTCTTTTGATAATTTACCCGAATCATTTAAGGGTTTAAAGATCGTTCACATAAGCGATATACATAGCGGTAGTTTTTTAAATAAAAAGGCAGTTGAACTAGGAGTACATAAAATACTGAAAGAAAATGCAGATATTATTTTGTTTACCGGAGATCTGGTTAATGACAGGGCTACAGAGATGCAGGAATTTATGGAGATATTTAGCCAGCTAAAAGCACCCATGGGTGTTTATTCTACCCTTGGTAATCATGATTACGGCGATTATGTACAATGGCCTCAAAATGATATCAGTAAAGAACAAAATCTTGAAAACCTAAAACAGGTGCATGCCGGATTAGGATGGCGTTTATTAATGAATGAACATGTTGTTTTAACGAGGGGTACAGAACAGGTTGCATTATTGGGTATTGAAAACTGGAGTGCCAAAGGTAGATTTCCCAAGCATGGACGTATGGATCTTGCACATGCAGGCACGGAGAAATATCCTTTCAAGATATTGTTGAGCCATGATCCGAGTCACTGGCATGCAGAAGTCAGAGAAAAATATGCTGATGTGGATCTGATGCTCAGCGGACATACACATGGAATGCAATTCGGTGTGGAGATACCCGGTTTTAAATGGAGCCCGGTACAATATATGTATAAAGAATGGGCCGGATTATATGAAGGTGAAAAACAAAAATTATATGTGAATAGAGGCTTTGGATTTATCGGATACCCGGGAAGGGTAGGGATATTGCCAGAGATAACTGTGATTGAACTTGTATAAGAAAGGTTAAGGTAAAGGTAAAGGTTAAGGTAAAGGTTAAGGTAAAGGTAAAGGTTCAAGTGGGAGAACACCCCCTTAGCCTTAACGAGACTGTAAATTAAACTGTGTCAAAGTTCAAAATAAAGATGAACTTTAAAAAACACAGCAAATATGAAACAGACAAAAACAGTATTCGACTTTGATTATGAAGCGGTCAAAAACAAAGCACTTGCACAACTTAAATCTGG
>JANOPU010000044.1:0-11392 GCA_031422055.1 Ferruginibacter sp. | reverse complement strand
CCAACACCAACACCAACAGTAGCACCCCACTTACCATTTGATACTGCTGCTCCAACCTCAAATTTTCCTAAGTATGCCCCTGCTGCACTAATACCTGCAAATTCTTTCTCGGCTCCATCTACATCGTTTATATCTTTCATAGTAGGAAAGTACGTTCCTGTAACAGACGCTCCAATTTCCATTCCTAGACCTGCTTGATATGTAATCCCTGCAACTAATGCAATACCATCTTTACTAAAAGCAATACCCGCATTATACTCATATCCTCCTATGGCAAAGAAACCTCCTGCATTACCCGTAACTAGAAATACTTCTAATCCATCAATATCTATTCCTTGGATACACCTATTGCTTGCAAACTGATATGGCGTTAATTCAGGATATTTTTTAGTAATCGGATCAACACTTAAAAACCTTCCCAACCTCGGATCATAAATTCTCATCCCATAATCCTGTTGATTGCCCTCACCTTTTACATCATTGTCATTTTCTTTGCCATTAAACCCATACCTATAGCCACTTCCGGCATCAAATTTCCTGCCCGGCATGAGCATGCCGAACGGGTAATAATCATTGGCTGTAACAATATCTGCAGTATAGTAATCAATTATATATGATCCGCCATTATGAGCAATTTTCTTATCACTAACGGTGGCGAGTACATTTCCTAAATGATTACTTGCCTCAAAGAACTTATTTCCTCTTATAAAAGTATTGATATTATTTAAATAATTTACCTGAGCAATTGCACTTACATCCCGTTTTAACTCAAATACCCCCAACCGGCTGCTGCCATACAGGTGGGCCTCCATCTGTGTGATATTGCCGCTGTTTACCGCATTGTCTACCCCATAAATGCTCATCACATTGCCGCTGGCATCCCTTACATAAATGGTTGTTTTGCCATTGGCGGTTTTTGTTATGCGGTTGCCTGCGGCATCATAGGTATAATTTATGGTGCCACTGGTTTTCGTTATACTTTGTATTTTGCCATACACGTTCCAGCTAATATTTGTGATATTCTCTGTGCCGTCTTTTATAAGGTTTCCTATGGCATCATACTGATAATTATCGCCTGTTTGCTCTGACAGTTTTTCATCCTGCACCTGTGCAAGAGTAAGTGCCGTTTGGCTTTCAATATCCTCGGTTATTGAAGTTGTGTATTCGTCATGCACATAACGGAGCCTGTTATTCGTGATCTTCCCTACCCTGTTCAGGTTTATATTTTCTGTTGTGGATGCATATTTTGGGTACTGGTAAGTAAGCTGATCCATGTCTTTATTACCGGCATTCCCATTTCGCCGGTACGTTAGTATATTGCCATTTGCATCAAAGCTTATTCTTTCTTTGTAATTAGAATCTAAAACAGGGCCACTTGTTCCCCAATTATTGACAACATTGTTAAATCCGCTGAATGCATCCATTGCAACAATCCTGTTGAGCTGGTCGTAGCGGTAACCATATAAATTTGCGGCACCCAGTTTAGGAATATTCACCAGCATACTGTTTATATTGCCATTATACAAAGAAGGGCCTGTATTGGAACCTGTTAATGTAGCGGGCTTAGCTGCGAATGGATCGGCTCCGCCAATGGGTTTATAATCATTGGTGAAATAATTGAGGTTAAACCCATAAGCATCTCTTGCAACCTGATTTAATATACTACCACTGACTACACCATCCCCACCAATATCTATACTACCATCATTTACCGAAGTTGAATTTACCCCTTTCAACCATCCCTGTAAAGTATAGGCATAATCGAAGCCCTGTACTTGCTGCTGGCCTATGATGGTTCTTGCCAGCGGCCCGTGTTTGTAATAGCTATATCGGGCATCTTTTTCCCAAATTAATTTATCGTGGCTTGTTAATACGTCTGTTATCCTGTTTTCTGGTTCTAGCGCATTCAGACCTTTGCTACTTTGTCCCTTCTTTTAAGCTTATGCATTTTGGGCTGATACGTTTTTTAATGGAGTTAAGTGGCGGGTAGGCAACAGATCAGGAGACCTGAGCCAGTATCATGATTCATTTTCTATAAAGTGACGGGAAAGCAACAGGTCAGGAGACCTGCACCAGTTAATATCATGATTCATTTTCTATAAAGTGACAGGAAAGCAACAGGTCAGGAGACCTGCACCAGTTAAGACCTTCGCCAGATATCAATGCGCAAAATCCATTTCAAAATTCCCCTTTATCCTTTCCATAGAAGGATTGAAATAACCAAATTTAAGTTCAGGAAATTCTTCCCGTATCAGTTCCATGAATTGTTTTACTCCCATGCACTCCCCTGTTTCTGCCATGTCAATTTTTTCAAGATACCAGTCGGGGTCAATATTGAAATTGCGCCATTGGATCATGCACAAACCGGTTTCTTTTATCAGTGTCCGCAATGCTTCATATTCCTCAATACTGTCGGTCATTCCAGGGAAAACAAAATAATTGATGCTTGTCCAGGCACCATAACTGCGGGCAATCTTCAGGCTTTTTATCAGGTCAGCAAATTCGTAATTATTGGGTTTATAATATGGCAGGTAAACAGATTCCCTGGCAGAATTAGTACTTACCCGAATGCTGTTCAGACCAGCTTCACACAAGGCCTTAACTGCTTCGGGCATACTGCCGTTAGTATTGATGTTTATACTGCCTTTTTTTGTATGTTTTCTTATTTCAATAATGGAATCCTTAATCGTTTCCCACATCAATAAGGGTTCTCCTTCGCAGCCCTGTCCGAAACTGATGATGGGAAATGGAGCGGTCTCTAAATGCGGAACAGTAAACTCAACGATCTCTTCTGCAGTTGGTTTAAACGTTAGCCTGTCCTGTGTACTGAAAATCTCTTCTTCCAGCGGCTGGAAACTGATGCACCCAATGCAATTTGCATTACAGGCAGGCGATACCGGTACCGGGCATTCCCACCTTCCGAGGGCTAAATTTCTTGCAGCCGGACAAGTATAAGTCATGCAACAATTTTCCATCAGATGTTTTACCAACCTGTTATCGGGATATGCATTCAATAAATTTTCTGTACCTGCTTCGATCTTATCATCATCATATCCGGCACATTCCTGGCGTATATCCTGCTCTATCCTTACTGCAGGAACATAGGTTTTTTCATCCTGCCAGCCAATGGCCGTATAACAAAATAGTGGTAATGTGGGTGCATCTGGAAGGGTTTCATACGCAGCCATATATAAACCGGTATGTGCAGGAGGAATAAAAGCGGCTACAGCCCAACCTTTTTCACAAATACGCATATCACCTGTCTTTACATCAATTCCTATTCCACGGCGGCCGGGTAATTCATATAATTGTCCGCCTTCGGGTAATAAGATCCATTCATCGTTGGGAATGGGTAAAGCATCCCAGCCACTGCGGCCGGTCACGTAAAGGCTGGTATCTTCAAAGATATTGCCATTACCATCTGAATATAATATATATGGGGATTGTGTAAGTGTTTGCATGTTGCAAAAATAATGTATAATCGGGATGCAGAGAATCCAAGTTGTCAGTTAATAGTTCATAGTTGAACCTTCATCCAGTAATGCGGATTTCTGTTTAAGTACCATTTTACCTTAGTGTTTTCAGAAATCTGCATTAAAATAAACTATGAATTACTAAAATGAACTATTTGACAATTAACTAATGCCTATGAGCTGTAAACTATGAACTTTTCAACCATTCCAAACAGAATTTATTAAAATCAGCTTCATCAATTTTATCGGATGATCCTTTCTCTACAACTGCCTGTATCAGCTTATTATTTTTGAGGTCTATGGTAAGTACATTGTCTTTAAGCATCACATTGTTTACTTCACTCCATAAGTAGGTTTTTTTCGGAAAAGAAGGATACAATATTTTTTCTGGGGAAAATATGATCTTGAATTGCTTGTACGTATAAAATCCAATCACTGCAAAACAAAGAATGGATGCAGCAAATAAAATTTTACCCAATAATAACCAACATATGCTAAGGATAATAAATGAAATTTCGGGGCTAAAAGAAGTCAGTTTTTTTGTAAAGTGCTTAACCAGGAAAAAAATCAATGACAAATAACTTATCATGGTTCCCATGGTACTGATATGTTTAATACTGACTTCTTCCTGTATTAAAATACTGCTAAAAACAAAACAATTGATGAGTAAAATAATCAAAGTAACAAACCAGTATGTTCTTACTTTTTCATTTGGTAGCAGGATGATGTATTCTTTTTGTATCAATTGTTTGAAGCAATTAATAAATTACACAACTTATATAATACTCTTGCTCCAACATTTTCATCCCATTCATCATGGCTCACTCCTACTTCATTCAGGTCAAATCCGATGATCTTACGTCCGCTCTGCATCAATTTTTTTAACAGGTAATATATTTGTTCTGTTTCAAATCCACCATGCACCGGTGTTCCGGTATGCGGACAAAGTTTTGGATCCAATCCATCAATATCAAAACTCACAAAAACATTCTGTGGCAATTTGCTAACAATATCATCAACAATACTCTTCCATGTTTCTCCTTCATACTGACGTTCTTTGATCAGTTTATCAAAAAAGGTAACGATCCTGCCATTGCTTTTGGATATATAATCAAGTTCTTCTTCACAAAAATCTCTGATACCAACCTGCACCAGTTTTTTTAACGCCGGAATTTGTTCCAGTGCATTGTACATGATGGAAGCATGAGAATAATTAAATCCTTCATAAGCTTTTCTCAGATCACAATGCGCATCGATCTGTAAAATTCCAAAATCTTCATATTTATCTGCTATTGCCTTAAAATATCCAAAAGGGGTGCTGTGATCTCCACCAAGCAATGCAACCAGTTTACCCGAATCCATCAATTCTTTTGTTTGCTGGTAAACCCAATCGTTTAAAAACAAACTTCCTTCATTTATTTCTTTTTGCGTTTTACATATGAATTTATTGACAGCAATATCTTCGCCCTGGGAAATATAATTAATGTACAATTCAGCTTCCTTTCGTAAATAATCACTTTTGGTAAGGATCTTTTTATTGGGTTCACGCATAAAAATACCTTGCCGCCAGGTATCTTTTAATTCCGGATCAAACAGGTCTACCTGAAGGCTTGCTGTAAAAATATGGTCAGGCGCTCTGGCTGTGCCAGCATTGTAACTAACTGTTACTTCCCAGGGAATAGGTAAAATGATCAGTCGTGCATCTTCTTCTGAAAATGGTAAACCAAATATATTATTGTTTGGATTCCCTACCGAACTAGGGTCGAAATTAGAAAGGTCCATCTTAACATTATTTAAAAATTCGCTGCAAATATAAGTGATGTAAATCTTTTATAAAGTTGAGAAAAATCGCAGGTCAATATCAATTACAAGCATGATTTGAATTAACTTTGCGTCGAAAATAATTATTTGTTTTAATTGGTACACGTAAAACCCGAATTCCTTATGTCAGGTTCGTTCTTCAATCAGTTAGATTTCTTTTTAATAAATACTACATGAAAAAAACACATATAATAATTTTAGTTGGTATTGTGGCACTTATTGTTGGTTTATTGGCTTACTCGGTAGATTTTTCAACGTACGACTCTATTGCGTCAGCTAAACAAAAGCAAGGAAAGTTTGTTCATATCATAGCCAAGCTTGACACAACTCAACCTATTGAATATGATCCGATTAATAATCCAAACTATCTTTCCTTTTATGCCGTTGACAGCCTGGGCGGAAAAACAAAAGTTGTTTACTACAACAGTAAACCAACAGACCTTGAAAAAAGTGAGCGAGTTGTAATGAAAGGAAAAATGCAGAACGATCAGTTTGAATGTAAAGAAATCTTGCTGAAATGCCCCAGTAAATACAAAGACGATAAAAAACAGTTGGAAAAAAATATGAACGAGACAACTAATGTTAATTAGTATCTTAATCCAAAACCACTATGATGAAATTTGAGGGTGAACATTTATTTGCAGGGCAATTGGGACATTTTTTTGTAATTCTTGCATTTATTTCTTCCCTTATTGCAACTGTTTCTTTTTTCAAAGCATCCCGTACTCAATTGACCACACTGTCTTATGGTACAGCCAATTGGCTTCGCGTTGCCAGAATTTCATTTTTTATACAGGTTATCAGTGTATTTGCAATATTCTCTATTATATTTTTTATTTGCTATAATCATTACTTCGAATATATGTATGCATACAAGCATACATCAAATGAACTTGAATTTAAATATTTATTAGCCTCAATTTGGGAAGGCCAGGAAGGAAGTTTTTTATTATGGACGATCTGGCATTGCATTCTTGGTATTGTTCTCATATTTAAAAGT
Source organism: Ferruginibacter sp. (assembly GCA_031422055.1). Lineage (GTDB taxonomy): Bacteria > Bacteroidota > Bacteroidia > Chitinophagales > Chitinophagaceae > Ferruginibacter. The sequence continues at coordinate 5,098 of JANOPU010000044.1, read as the reverse complement.
AAAGAATGGGAAGCACCTGTTATGACAGTGATCAGTTTTGCCCAGTTCTTTTTACTGATGATGATACTGGGTATTTATTTTTTCGACATAAGGATTGGAAACAGCCCGTTTACTTTAACAAGAAACGAAATCGCCGGCCCTATTTTCAGTCAGCCCAATTATCTAACTTTTATCAAAGATGGTATTGGTTTAAATGTACTGCTAAGAAATTATTGGATGGTAATTCATCCGCCTGTTTTATTTCTGGGATTTGCTTCAACAATAATTCCATTTGCCTATGCCTATGCAGGTATAAAAACAAAACGGTATGGTGATTGGGTAAAGCCAGTAATACCCTGGGCTTTGTTCAGTGCTTGTATACTAGGCGTTGGTATCATGATGGGAGGAAAATGGGCCTATGAGTCATTAAGTTTTGGTGGTTACTGGGCATGGGATCCTGTAGAAAATGCATCTCTTGTTCCATGGATGATTTTAATTGCTGGACTGCACACTTTGGTGATCTACAAAGCAACAGGTCATTCTTTGAGGGCCGGTTATTTATTTTCAATTCTCACTTTTGTCTTTATCTTATATTCAACTTTTTTAACGCGTACCGGAATTTTGGGTGACACTTCTGTACATTCTTTTACAGAAGCCGGGAAAGCAATAAACATAATGATAATAACATTTGTGATGGCATTTGCATTGCCAATGCTTTTTTTGTTTATTAAGAATATAAAAAATATCCCAAACATTCAAAAAGAAGAGCAAACCAGTTCCAGGGAATTCTGGATGTTTATCGGATCACTGGTATTTTTTCTTACAGCTATGTTCATCATTGCAAAAACTTCTGTTCCGGTTTACAATAAAATATTTGGTACTAAAATAGCATCTCCTGAAGAAGTTGAATTTTCTTATAATAAAGTGGTGGTTTTAGTTGCCATCATCATTGGGTTACTAACTGCTGTATCTCAATATTTAAAATATAAGACCACTCCTGCTGCTTTTATTTTAAAGAAGATCGCATTTCCAACATTCGTAGCTGCAATCATTACCACTTTGTTGGTCATTTTTTATCCGATAACATTCTACAAACATGGTGCTGGATTTTTAGGAGCTATTTATGTTGCTTTATTTGCAACGATCTATGCATTTATTGCCAATTCATTTTATATCTGGACAGGAATAAAAGGCAATCTGAAAAATGCCGGAGCTGCCATTGCTCATGCCGGATTTGCCCTGATGCTTGTTGGAATGCTGATATCCGGAAGCAATAAAGAAGTGATCAGCAGCAGTAGGGCAAATGGCATCAACCTGCCGTCTGTTGGTAAAGATCCTTTGACAAAGCAAACTGATGATCCCAGGGAAAATCTTACTTTGTTAAGACAGATCCCTGTAAGAATGGCCAACTATGAAGTCACTTATTTGAATGATTCTGCCGGACACGAAAAAGGCAGAAAATTCTACAAACTTCAATTTGAATCTAAAGATCCGGTTACCCAAAAGGTTACCGAAAAATTCATGCTGAAACCGGATGTTTATTTGATGAAGGATAATAATATGAGCAGCAATCCTTCTACAAAATCGTATCTGACGAAAGATATATTCACTTATATTTCTTACGCAATGAGTGATCAAAATAAACAGGATACAACTACTTTTAACATAGTAGAATTAAGCGAAGGCGATACTTCTTTTTTTAATAATGGTTTTTTGATATTGAATAAAGTGATCAAAAACCCGGTAAATGAACGATATCAGTTTAAGCCTACGGATGTGGCGCTGATGGCGGATATAACTGTTATAGGTAAAGATAGTGCCCGGTATAAAGCCATGCCGGTATTACAAGTTGATGATTTTGGCGTTGTTCACAATGATGATACCCTATATGCTCAAAATTTATTTTTAAGATTTAGCGGAGTAAGTGAAAATCGGAAAATAAAAATAGGAATCAAGCAATCGGATTCAATGATTGATTTTGTAACGGTAAAGTCATATGTTTTCCCTTACATAAATTTAGTTTGGCTTGGATTGATTATTATGGCCACAGGATTAATAATAAGCATGATAAAAAGAGCCGGATTTTCAGCTGTACAGTCTGCTATTACTTTAATTTTTCTTGTTGCTGCACTTTTTTATATGTTCCTTTTTGCCAATTAGTTATCAATAAAAACCGGAAGGATATTTAATGTATATACCGGTTTTATTAATCATAACCAAGCAGCATAAGTTTAACTCAGACAGTCATACATATTGAACTTTTTATAAAACTTTAAGGTTACTTTAAGTAGTTAAAAGTATTAATTACTGAGATGAAGTAGTTAAATTTACATCAAAGTATTATTTGAAACAAATGTATCCGTTTAAATCTCTCCTATTTATCGTCATTGCTTTTATGTGCCTTAGTATTTGTTCGAAGGCACAATCACAATATGGTGCAAATGATTCAATCATTCATGAAGCAATCGTTTTTAATGGCGATACCATTGAATTAAAAACGCTGGCAAATCTATTTTTGTATTCAAAAATGACCAAAGAGCAGCGTGAAGCAGCTGCAAAGTACAATCGGCTCAGAAATGCAGTATATGTTACATATCCTTATGCAAGAAGGGCTGGCTTAGTTATGAATGAAATGAATGATAAATTGGCTTCCATTAATAAAAAATCTGAACGCAGGAAATTTATTCAATCGAAAGAAGCAATTCTGAGAAAAGAATTTACTGACCCACTTACCAATCTTTCTGTATACCAGGGTAAGGTTTTAATGAAACTTATTAACCGTGAAACAGGAAATAATTGTTATGAGATCATCAAAGAATTCAAAGGCGGCTTTACAGCACGTTTTTACCAAACACTAGCTTTTTTCTTTAACAGTAATTTAAAGCAACCATATCATGCAGAAAATGAAGATGCGGTTGTTGAAAAATTAGTGCAGGAAGTTCAGCGGATGTACGGCTACAAGGACATTCGCAAGGTTGAACTCATGTAATTGAAAAGCCATTCCTCCCTACTTATCCACATAATCAAATTTTCGTTATTAGTTTATATGGTTTGTACTACATATTTATAGCTATTTAGACGTAACTTGCACCTTAAATTTTTCACTTTATTATGAAGTTAGATGTACTCGCATTTGGTGTTCATCCTGATGATGTAGAATTGAGTTGCTCGGGTGTATTAATGGTTGAAAAAAATAATGGGAAAAAAACCGGAATTATTGATCTCACTGAAGGCGAACTGGGAACAAGAGGTTCATCAGAAGTAAGGTACATTGAAGCTGCTGATGCTGCCCGGATACTTCAAGTGGATATCAGGGAAAACCTTCAGTTAGCGGATGGTTTTTTTCGGAATGATGAAGACCACCAACGGAAGGTTATTCGGGTAATAAGAAAATACAAACCTGAAGTAATCATTTGTAACGCACCTGAAGACAGGCACCCGGATCATGGCAGAAGTGCCAATCTGGTCTCTGATGCTTCATTTTTATCAGGTCTTGTAAAAATTGAAACAATGGATGAGGGTGTTTTACAAAATGCATGGCGGCCTAAATATGTGATGCATTATATTCAGGACAGGTATTTGAAACCGGATTTTGTTGTTGACATCACAGCCGTATTTGAAAAAAAACTTGATTCGATAAAAGCCTATAAAACTCAGTTTTATAACCCTGAATCGGGTACTGGTCCGGAGACATATATATCAACACCTGACTTTTTGGATAGTGTAATTTACCGGTACAAAATGTTCGGTAAAATGATTGGTGTAAAATATGCAGAAGGGTTTATATCTAATAAAACTATTGGCATCAGAAATTTTGATGCATTAATAAAAGAAAATACTTAAAATTCAAAATTATGGCTACTCCTAAATTTTTAAATGTTCAGGGCTCTACTTTCCATCAGGTTTTGAAAAAAAGAGTGAACGATTATTTTACAGAATCTAAAAAAGCATCAACAGGTAATTTTGGATTATATTTCAAAGCAGTCCTTTTTTGGCTGTGTTACGTTGCCTTGTATGTACATGTGGTTTTTTATACTCCGGTTTCATGGATCGCATTACTTGAATGCCTTACAATGGGAGGGCTTACAGCTGCTATCGGTTTTAATGTAATGCATGATGGCGGCCACGGTAGTTTCAGTAACAGTAAATTCTGGAATAAGATTGCAGGCTTTTCTGTAAATGCATTGGGAGCAAGTGGTATCATGTGGAACAATAAACATAATATCATCCATCATACTTATACAAATATTGATGGTATTGATGATGATATTGAGATCAAGCCATTGTTACGGATGTGTTCAACACAAAAAAAATATTTCATTCACAGGTTTCAGCATATTTATGTATGGTTTTTATACACACTTTTATTGCTGGTATGGGTTTTTGAATCTGATTACAGAAAGTATTTCAAACAAAGAGTAGGCCTTGTTCCGATTAAAAAAATGAGCCTGTTCGAGCATTTTGCATTTTGGATCGCAAAGATCGGGTATGCTTTCATGATGATCGCTTTACCGATTTACCTCGTTGGATTTTTACCCTGGCTTGTAGGATTTCTTGTTATGGCAATGTTTGCAGGGTTTATTTTGAGTATTGTATTTCAATTGGCTCATACTGTTGAGGAAACAGCTTTCCCTACCCCAGATGAAAATTCTAATAAAATAGAGAATGAATGGGCGATACACCAGATAGAAACAACTGCAAATTTTGCTACAAAAAACAGATTAATTTCCTGGCTTGTAGGAGGTTTAAATTTCCAGATCGAGCATCACTTGTTTCCAAAAATATCGCATGTTCATTATCCTGCCATCAGTAAGATCATAAAAAATACCTGTGCAGAATTTAATGTTAAATATATTGAATACAAGCGAATGCGGCATGCGATCGTATCTCATGCATCTTATTTAAAAAGAATGGGCAAAGCAGGTTAATGCACATCCAATAAAATATATTATTTAAATCCCGGTTCTGGCAACCGGGATTTTTTTTAGTGTGTCAGGCATGGTAATAAGCTATAGGGTGTAAGTCCCGAACGAGAGTTGCAGTACTTATCGTTAGCCAATTGCAAGGGTGTCCAATGTGAATTGGAATCTGAAGGAAGCAGGCGGCAAATATTCGAGCC
>JANOPU010000043.1:0-13851 GCA_031422055.1 Ferruginibacter sp. | reverse complement strand
GACAAACAATATAGTCCAATATCGGCTTCGCCTCATTGTACCATTTGTTTGATACCATACCGTAAAATCGGCACAGGTCGGCATAAACCACTGTAAGATTTTTTAAATATTGGCATATTTTAAAAATCACATTGGTATTACTCAATAAAAATGTGCGCCTCAAATGCACAAAAAAACCGTTCTGAAAAGAACGGTTGTATTAATTATATTGAAAAGATTAGATTCTGAAGTGAGCGAATGCTTTATTAGCTTCAGCCATACGATGTGTATCTTCTTTCTTTTTATAAGATGCGCCCTCACCTTTACTTGCAGCAACAATTTCATTAGCCAGTTTATCAGCCATGCTACGGCCATTTCTGTCGCGGCTGTACTTAACCATCCATTTAATACTTAAAGACACTTTTCTGTCGGCACGAACCTCAGCGGGTATCTGGAACGTAGCACCACCTATTCTGCGGCTTCTAACTTCTACTCCAGGTGTAATATTAGTCAGGGCTTTTTTCCATACCTCATACCCATCTTCACCGGTTTGTTTGGTAACTTTTTCGATAGCATTATAAAAAATATTATATGCACCACTTTTTTTACCTTGCCACATCAGGTTGTTGACAAATCGAGTAACTAATATATCATTAAACTTAGGGTCTGGTGCTAAAGGAATCTTTTTTGGTTGTGTTTTACGCATTTCTTTATTTATTAGTATTAATAATTTTTAATTATTAACTTTTAATTATTTATTTCTTAGCTTTTTTAGTACCGTATTTACTACGGCTTTGCTTACGGTCTTTTACCCCGGCTGTATCAAGACTTCCACGAACGATATGATAACGTACACCCGGAAGATCTTTTACCCTTCCACCTCTGATCAATACGATTGAGTGTTCCTGCAGATTATGCCCTTCTCCGGGAATATAAGCAATAACCTCAATTTTATTAGTCAAACGAACTTTAGCAACTTTACGTAAAGCAGAGTTTGGTTTTTTAGGAGTTGTGGTGTAAACCCTTGTACATACACCGCGGCGTTGAGGGCAACTATCCAGTGCCCTGGATTTGCTTTTTGCCTTGATAATTTCTCTACCTTTTCTTACTAATTGTTGTATTGTTGGCATTTATAAACCGTTTATTTTTCGGACGGCAAAGGTAAGGGGAAATATTATATTTAAAAATTAAAAAATAAAAAGATTTTTCACCCATTAATTGCTGTAAACCTAAACTTCCTTTCCATCATTTCCTCAACCTCAACCTCAACCTTAACCTCAACCTCAACCTTAACCTCAACCTCAACCTCAACCTCAACCTCAACCTCAACCTCAACCTTCATCACCAAACCTATATCTTATACATCCATCCATGATTATCAACTGCTTTCCCGTACCGAATGTCATTTAATCGGCTTTTGATCTCTGGTGCGGTTTTCCATTTTTCAACATCAAACTTCATAACATAATCCTTGTATTTCAATTCTTTAATGAGCGAAATGGTTGCGGCAGTTCCTGTACCAAATACTTCATATAAAACTCCGGCCTTATGTGCATCTATCACATCATCAATACTTAATTGACGTTCCTCTACATTAAATCCCATTTCTTTTAAAACGACAATAGTACTGTCCCGGGTAACGCCTGCCAATATGGTTCCTGCCCCAAGATCAGGTGTAATAGCTGTATTTCCTATAATAAAAAACACATTCATAGTGCCGCATTCCTGAACATATTTATGTTCAAAAGCATCTGTCCATAAAACCTGGTCGTACCCATGGCTTTTAGCTTCAGCAGTAGCAAACATTGCCGCTCCATAATTACCCGCAGCTTTGGCATACCCTACCCCGCCTGGTACGGCCCTTACATATTGTTCTTCCACGTAAATCCGCATTGGGGTGTTATAATAAGGCCCGGTAGGGCTTAAAATGATCATGAACTTGTATTTATCACTGGGTTTTACACCAATCAACTCATCGCTGGCAAACATAAATGGCCTTATATACAGTGAATGGTCTTCATTGGATGGTATCCAATTTTCGTCAAGTTTTATCAATGTCTTCAATCCTTCCATAAAGATCTCTTCCGGAACCTGTGGCATCTGCATTCTTTCGGCAGAAATATTAAATCTCCTGAAATTATCCATTGGCCTGAACATACAGGGTTCACCCTTTGAGCTTTTATACGCTTTTATACCTTCGAATATTGACTGCCCGTAATGTATCGCTGCCAGGGAAGGGGCTAATAACATTGGTTGATATGGCTTAATTTCTACCGTTTTCCATTCGCCGTCTTCGTAATCCACTTCTAACATATGATCGGTAAAATATTTTCCAAAAGGTATATTTTCAAGGCTGATCTCGTTAAGTTTACTTCGTTTAACTTTCGTAATTTTAAAATCGGCAGCAGCAATCATAATTGTTAATTTTACAACAAAGAAACGAAAAAAACAACCAGTAAACGAACGATTACATGAGTTTAAATAATATTCAGCTTCCTACTTATCTCGTAGGAGAATTATATAAAAATTCTTTACTAGACATTGATAATCAAGAATTAAATTCAAACTTGATCAAACACGACGAGCTAAATTACTTAGGTAAAAATGAAAAAAATATTTTATTGATCGTAGATGAAGAATCGGCTGTGTTTTTACCGGATGATTCTTTGACTTTTCTTATCGAAATTCTTAGCGCCTGTAAATTATCTCTTTCTGATACTGCACTCATCAATGTTTTTGAAAAAAAGGAAATAAAGTATACACTACTCAATGAAAATTTCAAACCGGATATTATACTTTTTTTTGGAATTGAACCTGCAGCTTTGGAGTTCCCCTTGCAATTTCCCCGGTATCAAATACAAAAATATATTAATCAAATATACCTGAGTGCCCCTTCGTTAGATGAACTGGCTGCCGATATAGAAAAGAAGAGACAATTATGGGTATGCTTAAAAAAAATATTTTCCATTTAACATACTATCCCAAAATATGCAGTCAATTATTTTCGCTACCAACAATAAAAATAAAGTTGAAGAAATCAGGTCAGTTTTAAAAAACAGTTTTCAGATCATTAGTCTTCGGGAAGCGGGAATTGATATTGAGATAGCTGAACCTTTTGATACATTGGAAGAAAATGCCAGGGAAAAATCCAATACAATATTTACACTAACAGGTAAAGATTGTTTCAGCGAAGATACCGGCCTGGAAGTAACAAGTTTAAATAATCAACCTGGTGTAAAAAGTGCACGCTATGCCGGTCTTGATAATGATTTTAGAAAGAATATTGAAAAATTACTACTGAATTTAAATGATAAAGAAAACAGGGAGGCACAATTCAGAACGGTTATTTCATTAATGCTTCAGGGCACAGAATATCAGTTTGAGGGTATTTGTAAAGGAACCATCATCAAGAAAGAAACCGGTACGAATGGCTTTGGGTATGATCCGGTTTTCATACCCGATGGAAGTACTAAAACTTTTGCTGAAATGACCATGGAAGAAAAAAATAATTTCAGTCACCGAAAAAAAGCTACTGTAAAATTTGTTCAGTTTTTAAATGATCTTCATGGCAAGAATTAAGATAGAAATGCCCTCAAATACCTTAGCAGTAGTTAATATCCCGGTTAGAATTACTGATATTAATTACGGCAATCACCTTGGCAATGATGCGCTGGTAAGTATCATACACGAAGCACGGGTTCAATGGCTTCAAACAAATAACTATACAGAACTGAACGTTGAAGGAGTTGGATTGATCATGAGTGATCTTGCTGTAGAATATATCAATGAATCTTTTTACAGAGATGTATTACAAATCAATATTGCTGCTGCAGAAATAACCAGGGTTAGTTTTGAATTATATTATAACATAGAAGCAAACAGAGATAATAAGATTATATTAATTGCCAGAGCCAAAACAGGAATGGTATGTTATGATTATTCCCTAAAGAAAGTTGCTGCAGTGCCGGAGAAGTTGAGGGGTTTACTGGTTTATTAGTTTATTGGTTTATTGGTTTAATTGTATTGTTTATATAGAATACCTCAAATCACCAACGTTACTACCATCTGTTATTTGCTATTCCATATCCGCCAGTTTTCCTCTGCCTGGATCAATAACATTTCAAATCCATTTTTTGTTTTTGCACCATATTGTTTCCCCATTTTTAAAAACAGGGTTTCATCGGGTTTATAAACCAAATCAAACAAAAAATTCTTTTCTGTTAGAAATTGATATGGTATAGATGGAAACTCATTTTCATTTGGCGACATGCCCACCGGTGAACAATTGATGATTAGAGAATAGTTTGAGATCGTAGCGTTAGTGATAGAATCATAACTGATATAACCCTGAGCAGTATCCGTATTTCTGGATACGATCAGAAAATCAATATTTAACTGTCTTAGCACATATTGTATAGCTTTGGAAGAGCCCCCCGAACCCAGGATCAAAGCCCTTGTATGGCCGGGTTTTAGTAACGGTTTTAGAGACCTTTCGAAACCAATAGCATCAGTATTGTACCCAATAAGATCATTTGCGTTGATCTTTATACAGTTAACTGCACCAATATTTTTTGCAGTTTCATCAAGATCATTCAAAAAAGATATTATTGATTCCTTGTAAGGTATGGTTACTGCAAGACCCTTAAGGTGTTTTATTTTTTTTATCAATCCCGGAAACTCGCTGATCGTTTCTAAAGGGTAAAGTTCAAAATGATAATCATCCTTTTTTTCATTTTCAAACTTTTCAGTAAAATATTTTTTTGAAAAAGAATGACCAAGTGGATTCCCAATTAAACCATACACATTCATCAGGCAGTTTCTTTATCAAGATATAAATTAAAAGTATCTCCTCTCAATCCAATTCGCATAGCTTCTAAGGGTATTACTTCTGTTGGAGCAATATTTCCAAGATTTACATTACAACCGATCAGCTCAAGAAAGTATAATTGCTGTGCTTTTTGTGGAGCTTCCCAGATTATTTTTTCTTCCGGTATCTGAGTCAGTATCTCCTGTACAAGGCCTTCTCTAACTTCGCCGCTACCTCTGTAAATACCCACATTTCCAGCTTCCCTGGCTTCCGCAATAACGTAAGTTGATCCTGCATTTAATTCTGAACGCATCAATTCGATCCATTTATAAGGAGGTAAAATGTGGGCAGCATCTTTACTTCCCACTTCACTTAAAACAACACCATGTTTTGTAAGTTTTTCAATATACCCGCATTTTTCTGCATGTGGAATTGTTATGGAACCATCGCTCACTTCCATATAGCTTACTCCGAATTCTTTACAAACTTTGATATAATCTTCAAACTGGTTTCGTATCAAAAATGCTTCGAATAAAGTGCCGCCAAAATAAATGGCCATATCATAAGAACGATAGACTTCTAATTTTTCTTTTAAATTGGGGGTTACATATGCTGTTCCAAAACCAAGTTTAACTATATCTACGTGAGGGTGGCATACACTCATAAAATTTTTTGCTTCCTCAATACTCAGTCCTTTATCCATGACCATTGTAATTCCATGGTCGCGTGGTTTGGCATTTCTTAATGGTATCTGTGTCAGGTTAAAATTCATATTGAAATGTATTTAGCTGGCAAAGATATTTAAAGCTGATTAAACGAAAAGATAAAACTAATAAATCATTTTGTTTTCTTCTTTTTATGCCTTGCAATGATCTCAATAACCTGTTGATGTTGCATCATTGCAGGATTAATTTCTATGAATTGCCTGATCATTTTTGAATTGACAGCCATTCCGTTTTCCAGGTAAATTAAAGCATCTTTCGTTTTTCCTAAAGCAAACAGAAAAATACTTTTATAAAAAATAAAAATTGTTTTTGTTTCCATTTGTTCCAATGCAAAAGATGAATATTCTAACCCTTCATCAAACAACTCTCCTTTATAAAGGCATTTAAGTAACTCGATCCATCCTAAAGTATTTTTTGGACGTACCCTTACTACATTTCCAAAATAGGTGATGGCATCTTCAATATTACCAAGTTCCATATGGCACCTTCCCATTGCTAAATTAAAATCCGGCTGCATCTTGTGTACTTTCATAGCAACTTCCAGTACTTTAATAGCCTGATTCCAGTTTTCTTCATTCATGTATGTGCAGGCAATTTTAAAATGAATCTGGCTGTCTTCAGGATTTAAATGACTGGCTTTCTTATAATTGAATCTAGCTTGTGCATAATTCTCCAACTTGTCGTTACAATGACCAATTGCTTCGTAAATAACTGCTTCGGGCATAGCAAGCTCAAGTACTTTTTCCAACACCTCAATTGCTTCTCTGAATTTTCGTAATTTAATATAACCGTCTCCCATATTGCGATAAGCAAAATCAAATTTTTCATCTATAGCAACAGCATATTGATAGGCATCAATGCCTTTTTCATATAATTTTAATCCCTGATAGGCAGCTCCAAGATTAAACCAGGCCAATTCATTAAATGGAAATTCTTCAATAATCTTTTGGTGTAATTTGATACTTTCTTCATTACGACCGGTAAAATCTGTCCAAAAACAGATTTTGTATAAAGCCTCTTCATTTGAGGGATCTAGTTCAAGAATAATTTTTAGGCAATCAAAAACTTTTTCAAAATTTTCATAATCATCATAAACATCTGCCAATTCAAATAAAAGGTCTAGCTTTTCATCACCTTCAAAATTCGAAATAGCTTCTTCCAAAACAGATGCTGCTTTTTCCTGCATATCCAATGCTAAAAATGCATCAGTTTTTAATATATAAAGTGAAGTATCGGTACTATCAAACAACTCTGCCTTCTCAAGAATAAATAAGGCTTCATGATAATTGCGCAGGGAAATGAGCAAATCGGCCTTGCTGATTAACAGGGCAGCAGAGTAAGGATATTGTTCTATGGCAAAATTAACCGCTTCCAGTGCTTGTGAATACTGCTCCTTTTCATCAAAATAATCTATAATACGTTCAAAACCATCTTCTTCAATAAAAGAATGGCTTTTACCTTGCTTTAAATTAGCATATTGCTGGAGTAATTCTTTTAATTCCTCCTTGTCTTGCCTGTATGGGTATTTACTCATGGGGTAATAGGTTTTTGTAATTTAGGAATAAATTATTAAAAATTAAAACCTTTTTTATACCAAATTTGTTCATTTAACGTTACAACGTTGCTTTTAATATAAAATTGTTTGATGAACGGTTGTGTAATATTGAAAATTATTGATACATTTGTAATAGTTATTTAAAATTATAATGAGAAATATAGCCAAAAAAATACTGCTTCTGGGTATACTTACAGGCACCATGCTTGTATCTTTTGCTGATAGAGGAATTGGTAAAAAATCGAAATCAAAAGTTTTACTGAATATCAGTACGAATAATGCTTTTAAAAATTCAATTTCTTTTAATATAAAAGCAGGCCTAAAATATAAAGGAAGTTTGTTATCAAAACCGCAACATCAAAATAATTCTTCAATATTTACAGAACTCGTTACATATCAAAAAGGTAATAGCATTTATATTATCCCTTACAAACAAAAAATGATAGTACCAGAGATCAAACAAGGTTATACCGGGCTAAAATTGATCATCAAAACAAATTAGGCCACTTAACGCGTTATTCTTCATTCAAGTTTTTACTACCCCTTTTTTAATTGCTGATTTTCTTCATACGTCATTATTCTGAAACCTGCTTTAGGAATATCAAATTTAATATCCGGTATATTATCATTTACAATGCCAGTTAGTAAATATTTAAACTTTAGTTTACCAGATTCCAATTCAAACTGTACAGGTATACCGGGCAAATTCTTAAAAGCGTTATTATATTCTCTATGAACAGTCATGTATTCAGATGTATAATATACAATAAAAGTTTTTCCTTCATGAAATCCAATAGCTTTCTTGCATTTGTATCCACCAATCAGTTTTTCTTCTGATTCAATATTAAATTTCATATTTTGAAAGTAGTGATTTTTTTGGGCCCAATTTTCTTTGCTTAGTGTGATCATCAATTTTTGGCCGCTGTATTCTTTTAGAATAAACCCTTTACCTGTTTTAGTATCAAATAAATTTGATTCAGTTCCCAATGAGCTTACCATATCTGCTCTGCTTTCAGTGCCTTTTATATAAATTGACAACACCGCTCCGTCTAATGCTTTGGATATCGATGTTTTATCAGTAACAGGTTCAATAGAAATATTATAATTCAGTGTTACTTCACTCAGTATTTTTTGAGCATAAGATGCAAAAGAAAAAAGACAACCTGCCAATGAAGCGATAAAGAAATATTTTACATTTTTCATTTATAAATTATTAATACATAAAGGTAATAAAAACACGTGCCAAATTTTTAATTATACAGGTAATAAAAAAGCCTGCACTCGATTTATGCAGGCTTTGTATAAAAATTAACTACATTTTGTTATTTACCTGATTTATTTTTCATTTCTTTTAATTTTTTCTGGCTATCCTGCATGGCTTCTATACGTTCCTGCAATTTGGATTTTTTCACAGGTTTTTTTCTGTTCTCGCTGATCTGAGCCAATATTTTATCGTGGTTGATAATATATTTCTGAATAACAATTTGAAGCAGAAGTGTAATGGTATTTGACACAGTATAATACCAGGTCAATGCAGCTGGCAGGTTATTAAAAACACCCAGCAACAAAACCGGAAAAATATAAGGCATATACTTCATTACCGGATTACTGTTATCCTGCATATTGCTCATGCTGTAAACAGAGATCAACAAACTTGTTATAACTGCAAATAAGGTAAATAAGCTTACGTGATCTCCATAAAAAGGAATTGAAAAAGGTATATGTGCAATTGAATCATATGCTGCAAGGTCTTTTGCCCATAAAAAACTCTTTCCCCGGAGATCAATATTAGATTGAAAGAAGTAATACAAAGACATGAATATAGGTATCTGAAGCAAAGCAGGCAAACAACCTCCTAAAGGGCTTACGCCGGCAGTGCGCCATAGTTTCATCTGCTCCATGCTAAAAGCCTGCTGGTCGTCTTTGAATTTTAATTTCAATGCATCTACTTCTGGTTTTAGCACTTTCATTTTAGCTCCGCTCAGATAGCTTTTGTATAATATCGGAGATGTTATTAAACGAATCAATAGAGTAAGTAATAGAATTACTATCCCCATACTGGCCACATGCTTTTGAAAAAAATCGAAAACCGGCAATAAAAAATAACGGTTAATATATTTTACAAATGCAAAAACACCGCTCCCATAAGGAACCATATCTTCCATTTTATTATTATACTTCTTTAAAATATTATAGTCACTTGGTCCGTAATAATACTGAAGCGGTATAACAGCTACATTTCCTGCAGCCAGTTTAACCTGTGCATTTGTAGTTGCCCTTGTAATATAATGACTGTTGCTGTCTGCAGGGATGGCCCATGACACTTTCAAATTTGAAAAGTTATCTTTAGCTTTTAAAGCAGTGGCAAAAAACTGTTGCTTAACACTTATCCATTCTACAGGTTTGCTAAAATCTTTTGAATCGCCGGTTCCAACATATTCAAAATCATAATCACCTTCTTTCACAAAGGAAATATGTGTCTGAGTAGTTTCATACTCATAGTCTTTTTCAATTTGTTCCGCTTCAGTCTGCCACAATAAACTGAGTGTATTTTGCGAAAGCAGTTTATCGGCACCGGTGATAGTAATCGCAAGTTCAACCATGTAATCGTTATCACGTAAAGTATACCGATGACTCAATTGCAAGCCAGAGGAATCGGCTGCAGTAAAAGTTACAGACTTTGTTTTATCTGCATTTACAATAACAGGTGAAACAGAAAAAAATATATTATCTGTTTGAGATGTTTGGTTTTTATCTGTATTGATAGCATAGGTCAATTTATTAAAGCTGCCGCTTTGTAAAATAACCGGGTTGCCATTTAGTTTTTTGTGTTTTTTTAATTCAACATTTTTGGGTTGCCCTCCTTTGTTAGAAAAAGATATTTTTAATACTTCATTTTCAAGTATCGTTAACTGTTCGGTGTTTATTCCTGTCTGAAAACCGCTTATTTGTTTTGGGATTTTCAGGGAATCCGCTTTTAAAGAATCCAGTTTTGCTGCGATTACATCTACTTTTGGTTTAGTAGCTGCTATTGAATCTTCTATTCGTTTTTGCTCACCTTCAAATGCCAGGCGGCTTTTGCTGTTCATAACGAACATGCCAATCAATAATGCACCGATCAAAATAAAACCGATCACCGTATTTCTATCCATTCCCATATTATGTATTTAGGATTGCAAAGGTAATTAGTTTAGCCTTTGCTCAATTTGTTTATAAAAAAAGCCCTTTGATATAAAGGGCTTTTAATATCAATATCTGATAATTTATTTTTTGGCAGCAGGCGCAGCGGCGGCGGCAGCGGCTGGAACAGCAGCTTTTGCAGCACCGGCAACAGGCGCAGCTGCTTCCTCTTGTTTCAACTGACGTGTCATTGTAACTGATGCAATCGGAATTCTTGGAGAATTCAATACTTCCATATTTTCAGCAATTACATCCTGTACTCTTATGTTTTCATTCAGTTCCAGGTTATTGATATCAACATTGATATACTCTTTTAAGTACTTAGGCAATGTTTTTATCTTTAAAGATTTCATCTTGGTAACCAGCTTACCACCAGCTTTAACACCGGCAGGCGTACCGACAAATTTTAAAGGTAAAGAGGCAATTATTTTTTTATCCTCCACTAATTCCAAAAAGTCAACGTGCAATAATGCATCCGTAACTTTGTCAAATTGAATATCTTTCAAAATGCAGCGATAAGCTGATCCGTCAACTTTTACATCAGCAAGTATAAACTCAGATGTGTAAACGATACTTTTAAATGCTGTAGCCGGGGCAGAGAAATTGATCTCTGATTTACCACCATAGATTACACCTGGCACAAGTTGCTGAGAGCGAAGTTGGCGGGTGGATTTTTTTCCGCTTTCGGTCCTCAGTTGTCCTTCGATTGTAACTGATTTCATTGTTTATAATTTTTTTATGAGGCGCAAAGGTAGGGAAAAACATCAATAGTTTATAGTTCATAGTTCAAAGTTTTTCAGACTATGGCTACTTAAACTTGTTTATGCATAACTAACTGTTATTTAATTTATTATAACTAATTGCAGCATACACTAAACTATGAACCATGAACTTGTATTTTAAACTTTCTTCACCCTCCCTCTGATAAACAGGCTGTTAATGCTCTTGTTTTCATAAGCATTTCTGATGGTAACAGCAAAAAGTTCGTCAGTAGATAGTATTTTAATTTTTTTGCAGCCTTCTTTAACAGGAATGGTGTCACATACTACCAATTCTTCTAAGACACTGTTTTCTATATTATCATATGCCTTACCGCTTAAAACAGGATGTGTACAAAATGCTCGTACACTTCTGGCACCTTTTTCCTTCATAAGTGCAGCACTTTTTACCAGTGTGCCGCCGGTATCACAGATATCATCAATTAATACAACGTCTCTATCTGTAACATCACCGATCAATACCATACTGGCAATTTCATTGGCACGCTTTCGGTGTTTATCACAAATAACCATTTCACATTCAAAATATGTAGCAATCTCTCTAATACGATTTGCACTTCCAACATCGGGTGCTGCAAAAGTCAGGTTTTCAAGCTGCAAATTTTCGATGTATGGAATAAAAATCGCAGAAGAATCAAGATGATCTACAGGTATATCAAAATAACCTTGTATTTGTGGAGCATGCAGATCCATAGTAATAATTCGATCGGCACCGGCAGCTACCAGCATATTGGCAATTAATTTTGACCCAATAGCCACTCTGGGCCTGTCTTTTCTGTCTTGCCTGGCAAATCCATAATATGGTATCACTGCAATTACTTTATAAGCGGAAGCTCTTTTTGCAGCATCGATCATCAGTAATAATTCCATCAGATTTTCTGTAGGCGAGAAAGTACTTTGAATTAAAAATACAAATCTGCCGCGGATGCTTTCTTTAAATTCAACACCTATTTCGCCATCACTGAATCGTTGAATATTCACTTTTCCTAATGGCTCTCCGAATTTTTTTGCAATTTTTTCAGCCAAATAATACGACCCTGTACCGGAAAATATTTTTGCATTGGATTCCATGTAAATAAATATTACAGTTGACTAAATAAATGTTTTGCGAAAATACCATTAGTTTAGTTCAATTAAATTTCATTTTATGGAAAATGTTAACAAGCCTTCCACATCTATTAAAAACTGGGCTTCCGATGATCGTCCACGGGAAAAAATGTTATGTAAAGGTGCCGGAGCATTAAGCAATTCAGAATTGATCGCAATCCTCATTAACAACGGAAATAAAGAGAAATCCGCTTTAGAACTCGCAAAAGAAATACTTAAACTGGGTTCCGATAATTTAGATGAACTGGGAAAATTATCTATTAATGATCTAATTAAAATAAAAGGGATTGGAAATGCAAAGGCAATTTCCGTATCTGCTGCACTTGAACTTGGCAGAAGAAGGCATTCATCAGATAGGCTATTAAAAACAGTGGTACACAACAGCAATGAATTAGCAAATTATTTAAGAATTGCTTTAAAGGATTTTCATTATGAAGTTTTTGCAATTGTTTTTCTAAATCGTGCAAATAAGATCAAGCACTTTGAAATTATTAGCCGTGGAGGAATTACCGGTACAGTTGCCGACCCCAGATTGATCTTAAAGAAAGCGATTGAAGAAGAAGCCACGTCAATTGTGTTAAGCCATAACCATCCATCGGGAAACTTAAACCCAAGCAGAGCTGATGAAGAAATAACTCAAAAAATAAAACTGGCTGCAGCATACTTCGATATCAAAGTGCTCGACCATATTATCGTTAGCGATGAAGGGTATTATAGTTTTGCGGATGAAGGGATGATTTGAAATGCAAGTTCATAGTTCTTAGTTCATAGTTCTTAGTTCATAGTTAACACCACATATATGGCAACTTTACAAAATTTTGAAGAACTGAAAGTCTGGCAAAAATCAAGAGATCTGTGCAGGCATATTTTTGAATTAATCTCAACTGGAAAATTTTTAACCCGGATTTTGCAGTTGAAATAGTAATGAGAGGAAAAAAGGCAATGAAGACGGGTATTTGGGCAGATTTTTTGGGCGAAATCATAGTGAACTATGGAGAGATCAAAAAATCAAGCAAATGCCTGTGTTTGAAGCATTTTTTTCTCGTAATAGATTTCAACTGCAAAATCCGGGTTTAAGAGACTTTGCCCTCATTGATCAGGTTAACAGATCATCCGGTTCTGTAATGGATAATATAGCTGAGGGATATGGAAGGCTGGGTACAAATGAATTCATAAATTTCCTTACATACGCCAATGCATCTGCAATAGAATGCAAATCTCAACTATATAGGGCATTTGACAGAAGCTATATTACGAAAGAGAAACAGGAAGAATTATTTAGCATCATAGAAGAAATAATAAAAATGATCAGTTCTTTAATAACATATTTAGGTAAAAGCGGATTCCGAGGACAGAAATTTAAAGTCAGAGAAAAAAACCCATAGCTAATAGCTTATGATTTATAACAACGCACTTGCGTATCCCAAACTACGAACTACGAACTATAAACTACGAACTATGAACTACGAACTAAGAACTATGAACTACGAACTACGCTTGCGCCGCAGGCCCACCAAAATTAAAAGGTATCTCCACCGCTTCCATGTCCTGTATATTCCCGTTAGAGGCTTCAATCTTTTTAACATTATCTGTCAGGGCTTTCATCAAACGTTTTGCATGAAAAGGAGTTAATATAATACGGTTCTTCACTTTACTTTTGGGTGTTCCTGGCATAACATTCACAAAATCAACTACAAACTCAGCATGGCTATGAGTTAT
>JANOPU010000042.1:0-2859 GCA_031422055.1 Ferruginibacter sp. | reverse complement strand
CAATGAAACATGGGTCTTGTTTCATTGGACGGATAAAAGAATAGAAGGACACATTTGTTTATGCTACATGGCTTTTGCGTTACAAAATTATGTGTTGCAAAAAGCCAATAAAGTAAAGCCCACTTTTACAGAAAACAGCCTCCGCAAAACCTTAGATAAAATGCAACTCAGTTTGTTAAAACACAATACAGAGGAGGTTTACATACGTTCAACTCCCTCAGAAAACGAAGTGTACCTTCAACAAAAAATAGGACTAAAACCACTTATGCCCTTAACGCCAGCCACAAAAATGATCATCTAATAAAATAAAATTGTAGAGAGCCGATTGAGGATACCTATGTCTTATAATCAATTAGTTAGATCAATTAGGTGTCAAACTCAAGAGGTAAAGCCCGTTTCTCGTTTCTGGTTTCACGTTAAGGGTTTTTAACGATCGAACTTACTTACAATAGCAGTCAGTTATCTTTTAGGCGAAGCCCGTTTCTCGTTTCTTGTTTCTCGTTAAGGGTCTGTCAGCAATCGAAACAAACTTACAATATAATTGGATGAAATTTTATAAAAAATAAAGATACCGAGAACTAAAAATCATATCCAGTATCTAGAATCCAGCATCCAGTTAGTCTATCAACTGATTCTTCATTGCATAGAAAACCAATCCCACAGAGTTTTTTACACCAAATCTTTCCATCAGCCTGTCTTTAATAGCTTCTACAGTCCGGGCACTGATATCCATTTTATTGGCTATTTCTGTAGCTGTGAATTCCATACAAACCAGCGTTAGTACTTCTTTTTCACGATCGCTTAATACGATTTCAGAGCTGAGGTTGTGATTGAATTTTTGCTTGGAATAATTTTTCTTGATCAACACTTTATTTACAAATGGATTCAGGTAAAAACCGGTACGCATCACATCCATGATAGCACGTTTGATCTCTGAAGGTTCTGTGTTCTTTAATAAATAACCGGCAGCACCACAATCCATCAGGTGACCAACAAATCTTTCATCTTCATACATGGTTAAGATGATAACCCTGATAGCCGGAAAATTTTTGGTGATCATTTTAGTTGCATCAATACCATCTTTGATCGGCATCTTCAGGTCGCACAGAATAACATCGGGCATTGAATCAGGTATCTTCTCCAGCAGGTCTTCGCCATTTTCTGCTTCCATTACAAATTTAATATTCACAAATGGGCGCATGGAAAGAATTACACCTTTTCTGAAAATCTGGTGATCATCTGCAATGGCAACTTTAATTAGATTTGATTCGGCTTCCATATAATTCAGGCAAAAATAACGAAAAGAAATTCACATTAAGCTGTGAATTTACTTATTTGAACCAGAAGATGGAAATGTTGTTCGAATAAACAAGCAAGATCTTTAAACGATCGTTTCTTTGGGAACTTCAAGGGTAACTTTATAATAGGTTTGACTGGAATCAATTTCAAAATATATACGCCCGTTCAATACCTTCATACGGCTGGCAATATTTTTTAATCCCAATCCTGTTGAGGCGTGATTCAGTTTATCAAATTCTGCCTGTACAATACCTTTTCCATCATGATGAAGCCTTAAATATAAATTATTTCCATTGGCATTTTGGGTAAGATGAATAAATCCTGCATTACTATGTTTTAGAATATTATTAACCAATTCCTGAATAATACGAAAAACTAGTAATTCCTGCTCAACTTTTAGGCGCTCCCTGTAATCATGAAAACGGGCACTTGCATTAAGTGTACCGCTACCGCTTATTTTTTGGAACAGGTCAGTTGTGGCACTTTCTAAACCAAAATTTTTGAGGGTTGGTGGCATCAGGCTATGACTGATATTTCGTATTAGCAATATAGCATCATCTATGATCTGCTTGGCACTGAAAATACTTTGCAACTGCTGGGCCTTTTCCTGATTTACAAGGTTATCATTTAAATATAACCTGGCTGTTGCTAAAAGCGGACCGGCATCATCGTGCAGATCAGCCGCGATGCGCTGCCTTTCTTCTTCCTGGAATCGAATAGATGCATTGAGTAAGATCTGTTGTTTTTCACTTTCCAGCTTTTTCATCTGCATCTGATAACGGATTACTTTACGCTGGTGAAAGATCACGAATATAATGATACCAATAGCCAATGTAAGCATTCCCAATGTTCCTATAAACATCAAACTGGAAATCCCTGTAGTGTCGGCCTGCAAAAAAAACATGGGTGCTAGTTTAGGTTATTTTTAAGTGTAAATCCGTCAAGGTCTATTTCATTGGGTATTTGGAATTCTTTCTCAATTTCACTTTTCTCATACGATAAAAAAGCAATACACAATAATGCATTCTTACATATAGTTACTATCCCATAAATTATCTTCATTTGAGAAACAAAATCCTTTTCTTTACTTGAATTAATGAATAAAAAATAGAAAAAATTTCCTGTGAATAAAATAAAGAACCCCATACAAATCCAAAAACTGATACTCTGGTATAAAGGATACTCAAATATTGTATTCATTTTCTCATAGAAATAATAAATAATAAATATTATAAAAATCAAAAATTCAATAAGAGATGGGTAATTATTAAAGTTAGAATTAGGAGAAAAATAAAAACTTAAAATCGAAAATATTACAAAAGGAACAATGGAAATAATTACGATTTTTTTTGCAATTCTATTTTGTAAAAGATAATGTAGAAATGTTGCTATTAAACAATATTCAATTATATTATATATTTTTATAATTACAATATAAGATGATTTGGACTTAAAAACAAATAATGCTAATAAACAAAGGGAGGTAAAAACTGCTAAAAATATTGTATATACAAAAAAAACCTTTAAAGCTTTTGTATTCAATTTTTTATAAAAAAAAAT
>JANOPU010000041.1:0-3155 GCA_031422055.1 Ferruginibacter sp. | reverse complement strand
TGATCTTAGCAGCCACTTTATTCATTACAACCATCTCTTCAGGTTTTGCATTGAATGGCGCCATGGGTTCTTTGGTATTCCTGTTCTTTACAAGTTCTAAACAACCCAATAATCCTGTTGTTCTGAAATTACCGATGGATGGATGTTTTTGTTTTAATTCTTCCACTTTCATTGTTATATATTTTCCCATAGCTGCTGCATTTGCGATCAGTCCGTCATCCTCATAAATTTTCAATGTTTCCAATGCCGCTGCACAACTAACCGGATGTGCAGAATAGGTTAGGCCCAATGCAAGCATATTATCGTCATACCTTGCAGCGATTTTATCCGACACCATTAAACATCCAAACGGCAGATAACCACAGGTAAGTCCTTTAGCCATGCAGATCATATCCGGAATGATCCCATGATTCTCAAAACCAAACCATTTACCTGTGCGACCAAAGCCACTCATCACTTCGTCCATAATTAACAAGATCCCATGCTTGTTGCTTATTTCCCTGACTGCTTTTAAATAACCAACAGGATACTGCAAACAACCGGATGAACCTGATTCACCTTCCAGTAAAATAGCGGCTATATTTCCCGGACCTTCATAAGCGATCATGCGTTCCAGTTGGGCAACGGATTCCTTTAACAGGTTTTCTTCACCATATTCCCAGCGGTATAAATAGGGAAGATCAAAATGAACAAAATTTGGTGCCTGTTGTGCATCAGCAGGAATTCTTCTTGGATCACCACTGGCAGAAATGGCACCAATGGAAGCACCGTGATAAGATTGATAACGGCTCAATATCTTATGTCTTCCTGTATATAATCTTGCTAATTTAATGGCATTTTCAATGGAAGTTGCACCACATAAAGTAAAGAAAGCTTTGTTGAGATCCCCCGGACAAATCTCTGCTAATTTCTTCCCCAATTCTCCACGCACTTTAGTAACACAACTTGGCGTAACATAACTTATTTCACGCATTTGTTTAACAACAGCTTCGGTTATACGTTGATCGCCATGGCCAATATTCACATTCATCAATCCTGATGAAAAATCAATGATCTTGTTATCATCATAATCATAGAGGTAAACACCTTCGCCATATTTCACAGCAATAGGTGCAATTCCTTTTTGCTTGCTCCAGCTGAATAAAGTATAATCCAAATTGTTCTGAATTATTTCTGTTGACTCGGATAATATCTTTGTTTCTGACATTGTATTTTTATTTTAAATGATGAATTTTAAATTTTAAATGATTGCTTTAATTCATCATTCAAAATTTAAAATTCAAAATAATTATTAACTCATCCAGTTCACCCCTGCTTCTGCATTCCACTTGGTAGTACTCTTTTTTAATTTGGTCCAGAATTCAATGGAACTCTTGCCGGTTATATCGCCTACACCAAATTTACTTTCATTCCAGCCGCCAAAAGAAAAAGGCTCACGGGGAACAGGCACACCAACATTAACACCGATCATACCTGCACTGGCACGTTCAATGATATAGCGGGCCATGGCTCCATTTTGTGTAAACACACTGGCAGCATTTCCATAAGGATTTGCATTTTCAATAGCCAATGCTTCATCTACCGTATTGGTTCGCATAATAGATATTACTGGTCCGAAAATTTCTTCCGTTGCAACAGACATGGTTGGTTTTACAAAATCAATAACTGTTGGACCAACATAGGTACCATTCTCTTTTCCGTTCACTTTTGTATTGCGGCCATCCACTAAAATTTTCGCTCCATCCCTTTCAGCTTCGCCAATATATCTTTCAATTTTTTCTTTGCTTTCTTTGCTGATCACAGCACCTAAATTTTCTCCAGGAATGATTTTCCTTGCTTCTTCACAAATTTTATCAATGATCGCATCCACATTTCCGACGCCGATCATAGCGCTGGCAGCCATGCATCGCTGGCCTGCACAGCCACTCATTGATGCGGCTACATTCTGAGCCGTCATACCCGGAATGGCATCGGGTAAAACTATCAGGTGATTCTTAGCACCGCCTAATGCAAGACATCTTTTATAATGTGACGTTGCACGCTGGTAAACAATTTTAGCAACCTTGGTTGAACCAACAAAAGAAACTGCTTCAATACCCGGATGATCACAAATAGCTTCCACAATTTCCACATCACCTTGTACAATATTAAATACACCATCCGGCAAACCGGCTTCTTTTAAAAGCTCTGCTAACCTTCCACAACTCAAGGGAACTTTTTCAGATGGTTTCATAATCATGCAATTACCGAGTGCAATTGCATTCGGTAATGTCCAATTGGGAACCATACTTGGAAAATTAAACGGAACAATGGATGCCACCACACCCAGTGCAACATGCTCTGTCCTGCACTCAACACCGCGGCTTACTTCCAACACTTCGCCTGTAACTAATTGTGGTAAAGAAGTGGCGAATTCGGTAAGCTCAATAGATTTTTCTATTTCTGCCACAGATTCGCTGTATGTTTTTCCATTTTCTTCACTGCACAATTCTGCCAGTTCTTTTAAGTTTTTTTCCAGCAAAGTTTTATACCTGAAAAAAACCTGTACCCTTTCTTTAATGGGTGTTTTACTCCAGGTAACGAAAGCGGCTTTGGCTGCTTTCACTGCATCATCCAGGTCTTTTGATGAAGACATCGGTACAGTTGATAAAAGTTTGCCGTCTAATGGTGATATCACATCCAGTTTTCTTTCAGATTGTGCGTTTACAAACTTTCCGTTGATAAAATTTTGTGTTGCTGCGTATTTCATAATAAATAATATAAACTGTAATTATTATAGTAATTTAGGTTAAAAACTAAAAATAATGTATTTTTAGTTATTAAAATAAAATTATTTTTATAATTCGTACTGAAATTTAATTCCGGTTTATGGCTAACAATGGATCAGTAGTATTGGATAAACTTGATTTTGAGATATTGTCATTCCTCCAGGAAGACGGCAGGATGTCTTTTACCGTAATGGCTGATAAACTAAAGGTTTCTATTGGCACTATTCGAACACGGTTCAATAAACTGATCGAAGACGGCACTATCAATATCATTGGCCGGGTTGATCCTGATAAAGTCGGCTTCAGGTGTTATGCCCATATTGCTGTATATGTGAGGCCGGCTACTTTAAAAGAAAAAGTTGCCCTAAAGATCTCCAAACTTCCTGA
>JANOPU010000040.1:0-3395 GCA_031422055.1 Ferruginibacter sp. | reverse complement strand
AAATATCAGGTCAATTTAAAACAATTCAAAATGCAAATATATTTGCAGTACTTAGGTCTGTTATTGATACCACTATCAAAAATGGAAATAACGTTTTAAACGCTTTACATTTAATCGCTACTTTTGGAACTGAATAGTTACGAAAAAATTATTACCGTTTCTGCGGGGAAATAAGAGAATTTCCTGTAATCATGCCAATGCCATGGTTCGTGGCACACGAAATATGGCAAAAACTGTTAATTCCACTTTGCCACTATACAAAAAACCCTTACCTTTGCGCCGCTAAAGAGTGAACAGCATTTGGATGGAGCGGCATTTATTTAGCATAATATGAGAGCATAACAACCATAATGAGCCCCAAAACCTTGCAGAAATGAGGTTTTACCTACAGGGCAGGTTATGCACAATACAGAACTGAAGTAAAAGAGTGCGACGCCAATGAAGTTTAATTGAAATTCAACAGCCAGGCACAATAATCAACAATTCAAATTCAACATTTAAAATAAAATAAAAAAAGATGGGAGATTTACGTTATCAACGAAACTTTGGAATTGCGGCTCACATTGATGCCGGTAAAACCACTACCACCGAACGTATACTATATTATACCGGTGTAAACCACAAAATAGGTGAGGTGCATGATGGTGCAGCAACCATGGACTGGATGGCACAGGAACAGGAAAGAGGTATCACTATTACCAGTGCTGCTACAACCTGCTTTTGGAATTTCCCTATGGTGCAAAACAAAAAAACACCGGACACCAAACAATACAAATTCAATATCATTGATACCCCCGGCCACGTGGATTTCACCGTTGAGGTGGAGCGTTCACTTCGTGTTCTGGATGGTTTATTGGCTTTATTTTGTGCTGTATCGGGTGTTGAGCCTCAGTCTGAAACCGTTTGGCGCCAGGCAAATAAGTATAAAGTACCCCGTGTAGGTTTTGTAAATAAAATGGACCGTGCAGGTGCGGACTTCCTAAACGTTGTTAAGCAGATCAAAGAAATGCTTGGAGCTAAAGCCGTGCCATTGCAATTACCGATTGGAGCTGAAGATGGTTTCAAAGGAGTAGTTGACCTGATTACCATGAAAGGAATGATATGGGATGAAGCAGGACAAGGAATGACATATAATGAAGTTCCTATCCCTGATGAAATGTTGGATGAAGTGAATGAATGGAGACAACACCTGATAGAAGCGGTTGCAGATTATGATGATAAGTTATTGGAAAAATTCTTTGACGATCCTAATACGATCACAGAAGATGAAATTCATGCAGCGATCCGTAAAGCAACGATCGATATCAGCATCATTCCAATGATGTGTGGTTCTTCATTTAAAAATAAAGGGGTACAAACAGCATTGGATGCCATTGTTCGTTACTTACCGGGTCCTTTGGATATTGAAGCAGTAAAAGGAATTAATCCTGATACCGGAGAAGAATTGTTGCGTCATGCAGATCCGAAAGAACCTTTTAGTGCGCTTGCATTTAAGATCATGACTGATCCTTTTGTAGGCAGATTGGCATTTTTCCGGGCATATAGCGGAAGGTTGGATTCAGGTTCATATGTGCTGAACACCCGTACAGGAAAGAACGAGCGTATCAGCCGTATCATGCAGATGCATGCAAATAAACAAAACCCGGTTGATTTCATTGAAGCCGGTGATATTGGTGCAGCAGTTGGTTTTAAAGATATTAAAACCGGAGATACTTTATGCAACGAAGATCATCCGATCGTTTTGGAGGCTATGACCTTCCCCGAACCTGTTATTGCTATAGCTATCGAGCCTAAAACACAGGCCGACGTTGATAAAATGGGTATGGCGATTGCCAAACTTGTTGAAGAAGATCCAACATTACGTGTAAAGACAGACGAAGAAACCGGACAAACCATTTTAAGTGGTATGGGTGAATTACACCTCGAGATTATTATCGACAGGATGAAACGTGAATTTAAAGTTGAGATCAATCAGGGCGCACCTCAGGTTGCTTATAAAGAAGCTTTCCATAATACTATCGAGCACCGTGAAACGCTGAAAAAGCAAACGGGTGGCCGTGGTAAATTTGCTGATATTATTTTCTCTATCGGCCCTGCCGATGAAGAATTTTTAAAAGAAGGCAAAGGACGTTTTCAGTTCGATAACAAACTGTATGGTGGATCCATTCCAAAGGAATTCGTTCCGGCCATTCAGAAAGGTTTTGAAACAGCTATGACAACCGGTGTATTGGCAGGATATCCTATGGAGAGCATGAAAGTGGTTGTAAAAGACGGATCATTCCACCAGGTGGATTCTGATGCAATGTCATTTGAACTTTGTGCCAAGCAAGGATATCGTGAAGCCGGCCGTAAAGCAAAACCTGTTTTACTGGAACCGATCATGAAGGTAGAAGTGCTTACACCAGATCAATACATGGGTGATGTAACAGGTGATCTTAACCGCCGCCGTGGTATGCTGGAAGGTATGGATAGCAAACATGGTGTACAGGTTATCAAAGCTAAAGTTCCATTGAGTGAAATGTTCGGTTATGTTACACAGTTGCGCTCATTGAGTAGCGGCCGTGCAACTTCAACGATGGAGTTCAGTCATTACAATCCTGCTCCAAATAATATTGCGGAAGAAGTGATAGCCAAGCAGAAAGGGAAAGTGAAGATAGGGGAAGAATAGATTCTGGATACTAGATTCTGGATATAAGATACTGGATAGGCCTCGTTCGAAAGGACGGGGCTTTTTTTTGAATATTGAATAAAAATTCCAATTTCAATATTATTTACCCCGGTTACATAGTTAAATTCTTTTTCAATTATAATAAATTCCAATATTTCACGTTAAAGAATACTCTATGTAAACAAAACACCTATATATGAAACCAAGACAAAATCTCTTTGTTCTTATGAATGAGGAGATAAAAGCCGCGTTTTCAGCGCTTTTTTCAATTCTCTCAGGGCGGGCGTTCCATCATGTTAAAACAGGGTCTGCCGAGAATGTATTCAATTACCTCGTTTATCAACGGAAGAAAAAAACCATGGTAAATAAAACAGGGTAAACCATAAAAATCAATAATTAATATAAGCCTCATTCCTTAAAGGATGGGGCTTTTTTTGAATATTGAACCTGCCTTTGCCGGCCGGCAAGGAACAAGGAATGCTGAATCTAGATCTTGGGCGAAAATTCATCATTCGAAATTCCCCGTCCGACCCGGTCATCCGGGCGGGCTTGTTCCTTGTTCTGAGTTTATCTCTTCCCTTCCCATTCTGCATAAAACTGCTCCAGGTATTTTTCCATAAATACATGACGTTCTGTTGCCATTTTTTTTCCGGTTACTGTATTCATCCGGTCTTTCAGCAACAATAATTTCTCATAAAAATGATTGATCGTTGGGGCATTACTTTTT
>JANOPU010000039.1:0-35213 GCA_031422055.1 Ferruginibacter sp. | reverse complement strand
TTATTTGTGCATGTACAGCCTGTTGTATAAACAATGCCATGACTAATGCAAATTGCTTTGTCATAATTTAATTATTTGATCGTTTGCTTTTCAGCAATTTTTAAATATTTCTTAAATGGATCAAATACAACGGGGTGGAGGAATTATTATATCATTGTATAATTTACAGGTCTTGTCAACTTTTTTTTGCTGGGCCTGTTTTTTATAAACAAAAAACGGAGGATTTAAATTTATCGGTTCGTTTGTATGGCAATATGTTGTAAAGAAAAACAGCAACAGTGAATTGTTTGCAGATGCAGCCTTGTCTTTGGAATGATGGTAAGCTTCCAGTTGATTTTTCAGCTTTTTTTCTTCAACATCATACAATCCAGATACTATGATGCTGTTTCCTTTTCTGGTAATAGATTTTACATCAAAAGGTTCACCATTTATTAATATTTCCTTATCCTTTTTCAGCCAGATAACAGAAGCTGCATCCAGTGTAATTATCTGTAATTTTTCCTGCTCTAATTTTTCCTCCATCCTGTGTTCAATTATTTTCTTTTCTATAATTGTATACACAGAAAAAAACAAAGGTATTCCAACCAGGCAAAGCAAAAAGATCAGTATGGTATTTTTTTTATACAATTGTTTTCGTAATAACGGTAAAAGGTAAGTATTTTTTTGGAAAGACCCTTTTCAAATCGATAACTGCAAATAAACCATTGATATTATTTCTTAAATCCTATTCTTTCCCTTGCTTCCCATTTTCTTTCTGCTGCTTTTTCAACCAATAAATTTTCTTCCGATAAATTACGGGACATCAAAGAAGTCATCTCCTTGCATAAAGTTAAAGTAGTTTTTGAACCGGCAATTTGAACTATTTTCGCAAACCGCTAAAGTAAAAAGTGTGGAATTAATGTATGTTAATAAAAATTCTTACTGTTGCTGGTCTGGCTACTTTTGAGATCTATGCAGCCATACCAGCCGGTTTTGCATTTGGACTTTCTCCCTGGGTCATTTTTTTTGCAAGTATTGCCGGTGGTATATCAGGTGTTTTTGTTGCAGCTTTTTTGGGAGATAAGATCAGGGCAATACTTTATAAGAATAAGCCGGTGAAGCCTAAAAAAGATAATCACCCAATGGTACATCACTTCTGGAATAAATATGGCATCATTGGTCTGGGATTTTTAGGAACTATTTCTGTTGGAGCTCCTATTAGCATTGCCGTGGGTGTTGGTTTGAATGCAAACCTGAAAAAATTACTCACCTGGTGCTGTATCGGGGTAACAACACGTTGCATTCTATTTACATTGATTGGCTATTACGGATTGCAGCTATTTTAGTAATTATTAGAATAAAAAGTTGTCATTTCTTTATTCTTGACAAACTATCGGCCGGATAATTTGCTTTGATGCTATCTCTTAATACAGTAACCCAATTTGCCAATAATAATTTTTGATTCTCGCTTAATTTTGCACTCCTGTGAATGATTGTATAAGACGATAAAGGCATTTCGCCTTCTTTTACCTCATTATTTATTTCTTCCAATTTTCTGTATTTTCTACGAATGGAGTAGCTGCCAAATTCAGAAAAATTCAATTCATCTTTTGCATCAACAATATGATCTCCCAACCATAAAGCTACTGGTTGCAGTTTTGAATACCATGGATAAATAGTGTTGTTGCTATGGCAATCATAGCAGCTTCTTTTTAATACCTCCTGCACGTTAACCGGAACATGATGTGCAAAAGTGATATCATTTGCATTGATGCCTGCTGAAATATTTTTTACCGGTTTTGGATAAAACTGGAATAATAATAATGCAAATAGTAATAAATAGAAAAGAATTTTAAAAAAGCGTTTCATTTGTTCAAATTTTAAAGTATTAATTCAATTTGTAATTTTAAGTAATCTATCGTGAGATGCTTTCCCGAATTTATCGTGACAGGCTGTTCCCTGCCTACCGGCAGGCAGGCTCAGCATGACGGGTCAAATTAAAATATTGCCGGTCATTTGTTCCGGAATGCTAATATCCATCATTTTTAAAATAGTTGGAGCTATATCACCCAGTTTCCCTGGTTTAATATTTCCTTTCCATGTTTTATCTATGATAAATAAGGGCACCGGGTTCAACGTATGTGCAGTGTTTGGTGTACCATCTTCATTGATCTCGTAATCAGCATTACCATGATCTGCTGTTAAGAAAATTGTATAATTATTTTCCAAGGCTGCAGTTACAACTTTTTCCACACAGGCATCTACGGTTTCAACTGCCTTGATCACAGCTTTCCATACGCCTGTATGACCAACCATATCTGCATTTGCAAAGTTGAGACAAATAAAATCGGGATGTTTTATTTTTATTTGTGTTAAAATGGCTTCCGTTAATTCATATGCACTCATTTCGGGCTTGAGATCATAAGTGGCGACTTTTGGAGACTGTATCATGACCCTTTCCTCACCATTAAAAGGTTTTTCTCTTCCCCCGCTGAAGAAAAAACTTACATGCGGATATTTTTCTGTTTCGGCTATACGTAACTGTGTTTTATTTTCTTTTTCTAATACTTCTCCCAAAGTATTCTTCAGGTCATCAGTCTCAAAAATCACCTGCACGTTTTTAAAACGCTGATCATATTCAGTCATAGTTGTATAATGCAGCTCTTTTTTATACATATCAAATTCCGGAAAATCTTTTTGGGTAAGTACTTCTGTTATTTCCCTGCAACGGTCGGTTCTGAAATTAAAACACAATACTGCATCATCTGATGAAACAAATGGATTGCTGATTGAATTATTAATGATCGGTTTAATAAATTCATCTGTAATATTACTGGCATATGATGATTCAATTGCACTGATCATGTCGCCTGATTGAAGGCCAATCCCTTTTGTCATTGCATCATATGCTATCTTGACCCTTTCCCATCTTTTATCTCTGTCCATAGCATAATACCGGCCTGTGATGCTGGCTATTTTTCCAACACTTTTATTCATATGGTCCTGAAGATCCTTTATGTAAGCCAAACCTGATTTTGGATCCGTATCCCGCCCATCAGTAAATGCATGAACCAAAACATTTTGTAAATTATTGGCAGAACAAACAGACAAAATTTCTTTCAAATGATTAATATGGGAATGTACACCACCATCACTTACTAATCCAATTAGATGCAAGGGTTTATTATTGTTTAATGCATAATTGATTGCTTGGAGCAGTACTGGGTTTTGGTGAAATTTCCCGCTTTTTATTTCTACATTAATGCGTTGTAATTCCTGATAAACAATTCTTCCCGCACCCAGATTTAAATGGCCTACTTCACTGTTGCCCATCTGCCCCTCTGGCAGCCCAACATCTTCTCCGCAGGTTACCAATGTCGTATTAGGATATTTGCTATATAACGAACTAACAAAAGGAACATGTGCATTCTGAATCGCATCACTGCTTTTTACCTTTCCCAGGCCCCATCCATCCATAATAATAAGTATGGTTTTTGAATTATTCATATGGCAAAATTAAAACTTTGCAACGAACAGATTTAATATTTGTCTCATTAACATCATTTATCTGAAATTATTTGCAATTTTGTTTCTGTTGGCACGTTTTTAGTCAATAATAATATGAATTAATTTAAATTTTATGAAACGATTTTTTACACTTTTATCTGTTTTAACTATTGCAAGTGCTTTCAGCTTTTCTTCTGGTATTGATGAAATTATCCAAGCCTTAAAAACAGGCAATTCAAGTGAGATAGCAAAGTATTTCGACAATACGGTAGAAATTACTTTTCCGGAAAAAAGTAATAGTTATAGCAAAACTCAGGCTGAAGTAGTATTAAGAGATTTTTTTAGCAATAACCCCGTAAAAGCGGTTGAAATTTTGCACACCGGTGAAAATGCCGGATCACAATTCTGCGTCGCAACACTGGTTACAAAAAATGCGTCATATCGAACAACTATTTACATGAAACAAAAAGGAAAAAGGCAGGTGTTACAGCAAATCATGTTTGAATTGAGTAATACTGGTTACAAAAAGAACTAAGTTCAATTATGAGAATTTTTCCCTTCATTGCTTAGCTTTGTTTGTATGAACTATGAAGTACAACTGAATGCACTGATCAAAAACGCACTTATAGAAGATATTGGCGATGGAGATCATTCAACTCTATGTTGCATTGATAAAAATGCTGATGGTAAAGCAGTATTAAAAATAAAGCAAGATGGCATTTTAGCCGGGATGCATGTTGCTGAAAAAATTCTCAGACATATCCAGTCAGACGTAATATTTACCTCAAATAAAAAAGATGGTGAACAAATGTATTACGGAGAAACCGCATTTGAAGTAATTGCAAAAGTACATACCATACTACAATGCGAAAGGCTGCTGCTGAATACTTTACAACGAATGAGTGGTATTGCAACCCTCACAAATAAATACTGCACTAAAATAAAGGATTATAAAACCAAATTATTGGATACCCGCAAAACCACTCCCAATTTCCGTTTATTGGAAAAGGAAGCCGTGCGTATAGGCGGTGCAGTTAATCACCGTTTTGGATTGTATGATATGATCATGCTCAAAGACAATCACATTGATTATTGCGGCAGTATAGAAAAAGCAATTAACAAAGCTTTTGATTATGTTCAGCTGATAAAACCAGGTTTGAAGATTGAAGTGGAAACCAGGAACATCGAAGATGTAAAAAAAGTTTTATCAACCGGAAAAATAGATCGAATCATGCTGGATAATTTTACTCCCATACAAATTACAGAAGCATTAAACCTTATCAATGGAAAATATGAAACAGAAGCCAGTGGCGGGATCAATTATGATAATATAGAACAATATGCTGCCACAGGAGTAGATTATATTTCAAGTGGTGCCATTATTCATCAGGCAGTTAGTGTTGACCTTAGTTTGAAAGCGATCATCTTATAATAAATATTTATGGCAAAGATCAGGATACCAACTTCCGGGATAATTTATTCTACTGATCCTGATTTCAAAACTTATAATGATAAGGATGAAGATAATATTAGTATCCCCGCAGAAACCCAAAAAATAAGAATACGTCTTGAGACTAAACACCGTGCCGGAAAAGCCGTAACTTTAATCGAGGGGTTTTCCGGAACCAATGCAGAAAAGGAAGAAATCGGAAAAAAGATAAAATCCTTTTGCGGCACAGGAGGAAGTGTAAAAGATGGTGAAATTATCATCCAGGGCGATCAGCGTGACAAAGTTTTACAATGGCTTTTAAAGAATGGATACAAGCATTCAAAGAAAATATAGTTTGAAATCTGAAAAGACAAAAAAGGGTTTAAAATCTTATTGATCTATTTTTTATTCAAAGAAAAACTCAATGCACCGCTAGGGCAATTCTTTACCTGTTCAACGATTGTTTCTGTACTTGCCTTATCCATTTCGATCCAGGGTTTGCGGCGTGGATCAAAAACGCCCGGTAATCCTTTAAAGCAAATTCCAGAGTGTACACACAAAGTTGGTTGCCACAATACGGTAATATCATTATTCTTATAATTTAACTTAGTTACAGGCATGACATTTGTTTTATTTGTTATACAATAATATAAAATGTAAAGAAAAACTTAGTTTTTTGTAAAGTTTCTTTTTTTTAACAAGTAATTGAACAGCCTTTATTTGATTAGTCTAAGATTATTTTTCCTCGTTTATCTGCTTTTTTGGATTTACAAACAGAGGTACAACCGAATTTTTTGATTATTTTTACAGCAAATAGCAAACCATGATCTCTAAAATATCAGGTGGCGTTAAAATCAGCGTAGAAACTTTTTATCAACCGGAGTATAGTAATCCGTTGAACAGTGAGTTCATGTTTGCATATAAAATCACTATTGAAAATAACAATGAATTTTCGGTAAAATTATTACGCAGGCACTGGTTTATATATGATAGTGATGGCAGTAAGAGAGAAGTGGAAGGTGAGGGTGTTGTTGGTATTCAACCTGTTATTACGCCTTCAACTTCATATCATTATATTAGCGGATGTAATCTTCGTTCAGAAATGGGTAAAATGATGGGAACATATTTACTTGAAAATGTTAACAATAAAAATACATTTGATGTGGCCATACCTGCCTTTGAAATGCAGGCCCCGTTTAAGATGAATTAGTTTTGTTTTTTATGAATAATTTGCTGTAATCTGTTAATTGTTAAATAGAAAGCGTTTAAAACAACAATCAGTAATTTCACCATATTATTTCATTTCAAAAGCTTTTCAAATCGGATAAAAAATTCAGAATATAGATTCAATATGCCTAAAATTACTTTCAATAACCGAAATAATGAATTCTATC
This sequence comes from Ferruginibacter sp., assembly GCA_031422055.1. Taxonomy (GTDB): domain Bacteria; phylum Bacteroidota; class Bacteroidia; order Chitinophagales; family Chitinophagaceae; genus Ferruginibacter. Next base: position 28,904 of record JANOPU010000039.1, on the reverse strand, counting down.
AATCTCTTAAAACGAGTGTTGATAAATACTTTTCAGACAATCATATAGAAAAGACCGGCGATTGGAGATTGTATTTAAAAACGATCATTTTGTTGGGATCTTCCATTACAATTTATGCGCTGTTAATGCTTGTGAAAATGAATGTTTTACCTGCTTTATTATTATGTGGCATATTAGGATACTTGCTTGCATGTATTGGATTTGCAGTTATGCATGATGCAAATCATGGTAGTTATTCTTCCAAACCTTTGTTAAATGACGCTTTGGGTTTAACTGCAAATGCTTTAGGAGCCAATTCATATTTCTGGAAACAAAAGCACAATATTATTCATCATACTTATACAAACGTAGATGGAATTGATGATGATATCGCTAAAAGCCCTATCATTCGTCATTGTGAATCACAAAAATGGGTTCCCGCACACAAAGTGCAGCATATATACCTTTTGTTTGTTTATTCCCTCTCTTCTATCTTTTGGATCTTCATAATGGATTTTACAAAATATTTCAGCCGTAAGATTTATACCACAGAAGCGTGGAAAATGACTACGAAAAATCATATCATTTTTTGGGCAACAAAACTGTATTATGGTGTAGTCTATATCGCCATACCAATAATGGTTTGGGGCTGGCAGGGCTGGCTCATTGGCTATTTTACGATGAATATTGTACTGGGTTTAACCTTGTCACTTGTTTTTCAACTGGCACATGTTGTAGAGAATACTGAATTTGAAAATATTGCCATTGATGAAACAAAACATATCGAAACGGCATGGGCAGAATTTCAGTTAAAGACAACAGCTAATTTCGCAATGGGTAATAAATTTATCTCCTGGTGTGTCGGAGGGTTGAATTACCAGATAGAGCATCATCTTTTTCCAAAAGTCAGTCATGTTCACTATCCACCTATCAGTAAAATAGTACAGGAAAAATGTAAAGAATTTAATCTGCCTTATAATAATTACGATACAATGACTGAAGCACTTGCATCTCATTTCAGGGTAATGAAAATGTTAGGAAACAAGCCTGTTCAATCCGCAATGCAGGCACAGGCAGCCTGAAACAGTTAAGGTTTGTATTTGGCTTTTTCAAAAATTGTTTCCGCAGGAATTTTCATCAGTTCAGGTAGTGTTGTTTTAGGATTTTTATCCATAAACTTTTTAATGATCTGCCATCCGGCAAATGAGCCTATATTTCCGGGGGAATCATCGCCCAATTCCTGCGTTTTAGGTCCTTCACCAATATAATTTTTAATGATATTATTGTCTATAGTTTGTAAAAGGTCATTCTTTATAAACAGTTCCCATATACGGGCTTCATTTTTATAACATGCCTTCATTTGTTCTTCCGTGTAACCTATTAGCTTATTTTCGGGTACTGCCGGCAATAATTTGGCAAGAAAAAATAATTTTTTTCCTTTCTCAACCATTTGTATTACAAAGCTTTGGTCTTCATTTTTTTCGGGATACATATCCATTACAATATTTTTCATACAATTGATGCTAATATGATCCGGTTCAAAACGATTGCTGATATAGCCGGCATATACTTCCTGTACAAAAGGTTGGGTATACATAGAAAAGTTTTTCCCAAGATGGTGATGCAAGCCAATGATAAAAGCTTCTTCCGAAAGAATATCACCATATCCATCCATTGGGCCAATATATGTTATGATCTGATGGGGTGATTTATAAGCAGGAAAATAATATTTCAAATATTGTAAACCTCTTTTAATTTCTTTTTCATGCCGACTAAAATCTGAAAAAACCTTTTTTGCTGAATCATAAACGTTTCTATATGCAGTAATAAATCCTTTAACATACAATGTAGCACTGTCAGCAGGCCACCTTGGATCGGTATTTAGTATAGTTGAAATGAAATTTTCGCCAAATGAAGGGTATAAGCCTATTAAGGTATCGAGTTGTGGCGCCAGGTTGTTAGTGTCTAGCGAAAAAAGATCTTTTTCAAAACGATAGGTTACAATGTCAATTTTTATATCTGAAACATCGGGTCCTTTATTTTGATCGCATGAAAAAAACAGGGATACCAGCAATAAACTTATTATCAAACGCATAATTGAATAATTTAACTTTACAAAAGAAAAGCTTTTATTGATAATAATAAAGTTTTAAACCAGACAATCATATTCATGAAAATATTTTTAGCACAACAAAATTATCACATTGGTAATTTTGAATGCAATACTAAAAAGATTATTGAAGCAATTGATACAGCAAAACATCAGGGAGGAGATATCATTCTATTCAGTGAACTTAGCATCTGTGGTTATCCTCCGAGGGATTTCCTGTATTTCAATGATTTTATTGATAAATGTTATCTGGCAATTGATGAAATAAAACTACATGCAGACGGTATTGCTGTTTTAGTTGGAGCACCACATAGAAATGCTGTGATAAAAGGTAAGGACCTCTTCAATGCTGCTTATTTCCTGGCAGATAAAGAAATAAAACAGGTCATTCATAAAACCTGTTTACCTACTTATGATGTGTTTGATGAGGATCGTTATTTTGAGCCCGCAAATGAATGGAAAATTGTAGCATACAAAGGGAAAAAGATTGCTGTTACTATTTGTGAAGATATCTGGAACCTTGGGAATAATCCATTATATAATTATTGTCCCATGGATAAAATGATGAGTCAACATCCGGATGTTATGTTAAATCTCTCAGCATCCCCGTTTGATTATACACATGATGTGGATCGTAAAGTAGCAGTGAAGGCCAATGTGATCAAATACCAGATACCAATGTTTTATTGCAATGGGGTAGGAAGTCAGACAGAAACCGTTTTCGATGGCACCTCTTTAGTATTTGATAAATATGCAAATCTTTGTGGCAGAATGGCAAGTTTCAAAGAAGACCTTCAATCTTATATCCTAAATGATGACGGTACCATTCAAGGAGCTGTTATTGAGCCGGCTGACCAGATCTCTGATACAGATCTTAATCCCGAAGCAATTGAAGAAGCTTTGAATATTGACCATATTTATGAAGCACTGGTTATGGGTATTCGTGATTATTTTTCAAAAATGGGATTTTCAAAAGCTATACTCGGAAGTAGCGGTGGAATTGACAGTGCAGTTACCCTGGCACTTGCATGTAACGCACTTGGAAGTGAAAATGTACGTGCTGTTTTAATGCCTTCTCCTTACTCTTCCACACATTCAGTAAGTGATGCGGAACAACTAAGCATTAATCTTTCTAACAAGTATGATATTTTTCCAATAAAAAAAATATATGAGGTTTTTCTTGAGGAGCTTAAACCTTTTTTTAAAGACTTGCCATTTAGTATCGCAGAAGAGAATATTCAAAGCCGTACAAGAGGAAACTTGCTAATGGCCATGGCAAATAAATTCGGATATATTTTATTGAATACTTCCAATAAAAGCGAACTGGCAACTGGATATGGCACATTATATGGCGATATGGCCGGAGGACTTGGTGTTTTAGGCGATTGTTATAAACTACAGGTTTATGAACTGGCTAAATATATAAACAGGCAAGAAACGATTATTCCTTTAAATATTATCAACAAGCCTCCCAGCGCAGAGTTAAGGCACGACCAGAAAGACAGTGACAGCCTTCCGGAATACAGTATACTTGATAAAATTTTGTATCAATATATTGAACAGGCAAAGGGCCCTGATGAAATAAAAGCACAGGGTTTTGATGAAGATCTTGTTGACCGGGTTTTAAAAATGGTAAACGTAAATGAATACAAACGAAACCAGTTTTGTCCGATCATCCGTATTTCACCAAAAGCTTTTGGCGTTGGCAGAAGAATGCCAATAGTTGGGAAATACCTTTCTTAAACATGCAGTTAAAATTTAAATGCTACTTATGCATCATTAAGTTTTAATAAAAAATGTTGTTTTATTTGTTTATTCGTGGCGTATTTGTCAGCTATTTAACTTTTTTCTACAACTACTGCAGATCCATACGCCAAAACCTCTGTGATGCCTGACATAACTTCGTTTGCATCATAACGCATATTGATAATGGCATTTGCACCACGTTCATTTGCATGATGTATCATATATTGATAAGCTTCTTCCCTCGTTTTTTCACACAGTTCTACATAAATTGAAAGCTGCCCTCCGAATAATGACTGGATACCTCCACCAATATTGCCCAGTATACTTCTGCTTCTAACCGTAATGCCACGTACAATGCCTAAGTGCTTGGTTATACGATAACCTTCCAGTTCATTTGAAGTAGTGATAAGTTGTTGATCGATCATTGTAATTTATTTTTATAAAGTTAGTGTCATTTTAACAAAGTTTTCTTGCAATCAGCAAAACGGCTAAATTTTTGATTATGCATTGTTTGTAATTTGCACTCCAACTTGTGGAAGTATATAAAGTTTTCATTTTCTTTAATATTTTTTTGCACATAAAGGGATAAAGAAATTAGAAGGGCCTTATATAAATACTTAATTTAAACATTTTAAAGCTATTGATTCATATTGGAATACTGAATACAATGTTCCAGAGTATTTTTTAAAAATATATTTATGCTACAGACTGCAGAAGACATCCGGTTATTAAATGAAAAGATCAGTCATTCATCGGCATTTGTCACCCGTATAAATGATGAATTAGGAAAAGTGATCGTAGGCCAGCAAACCATGATTGAAAGATTGCTGATAGGTTTATTAAGCAATGGGCATATTTTGCTGGAAGGTGTTCCTGGTCTTGCAAAAACGCTTGCTATAAAATCTTTGGCTCAAACAATACATGCCCAATTCAGCAGGATACAATTTACACCCGATCTGCTACCTGCTGATGTGGTAGGAACCATGATCTATAACCAGTCGAAGAATGAATTTTTTGTACGTAAGGGACCCATTTTTGCAAATTTTATCCTGGCAGATGAAATAAACCGTGCTCCGGCAAAAGTGCAAAGTGCCTTATTGGAAGCCATGCAGGAACGTCAGGTAACGATCGGAGATACAAGTTATAAACTTCAGGAACCTTTTCTTGTATTGGCAACTCAAAACCCCATTGAGCAGGAAGGTACTTATCCTTTACCCGAAGCACAGGTTGACCGGTTTATGATGAAAGTTGTTATCATGTATCCAACAAAGTTGGAAGAACAACTGATTATTCGGCAAAATACTTTAGAACTTGTTACTCCTGTGATAAATGCTGTTGCATCAACAGCTGAAATAATTACGGCAAGAGAATTGGTCAGGCAGGTTTATTTAGATGAAAAAGTAGAAAATTATATCCTTGATATTGTGTTCGCAACCCGGTTTCCCGAAAAATATAATCTCGCAAAACTTAAACCTCTCATAAGTTTCGGAGGGTCACCTCGGGCAAGTATTAATTTGGCACTGGCTGCAAAAGCACACGCTTTTTTAAATAAAAGGGGATATGTAATACCGGAAGATGTAAGAGATATATGCAAGGATGTTTTGCGCCACCGCATCGGTTTAACCTATGAAGCAGAGGCAGAAAGTGTGGATGTGGAACAGGTTATTAATGAGATACTGAAAACAGTGAATGTTCCTTAATAATTCGTGGATTTGTCATGCTGAGGAACAGCCTGTCCCGATAAATTCGGGAAAGCATCTCATAATAGATTACCAGAATTACAATTGTGTTGATAGTATTTATAAAACAAATCATTAAACTTTTAGTCACTGTTGTTTAAAAGAAAAAAAAATACAGAGCATAATCCCAAACAAACACTTTCAAAGGAGCGTATTGGTTTATTAAACACAGCTGAGCTACTCAAAAAGGTAAGAGAACTTGAAATGAAAAGTAAAAAGATAACCACACATCTTTTTACCGGAGAATATCATTCTGCTTTTAAAGGAAAAGGAATGAGTTTTAGAGAAGTTAGGGAATATACAGCAGGTGATGATGTAAGGTTTATTGATTGGAATGTAAGCGCACGTTTTTCTCACCCGTTCACAAAACTGTTTGAAGAAGAAAGGGAACTTACATTAATGCTTTTAATAGATACAAGTACCAGTAATCTATTTGGCACCTCAGAAAAAAGGAAAAAGGATTTAATAACAGAAATAGCTGCAGTACTGGCTTTTAGTGCCGTAAGCAATAATGATAAAGTTGGGGTCATATTCTTTAGCAACAAAGTTGAAAAATATATTCCTCCTAAAAAAGGAAGAACACATGCTTTATATATTGTAAGGCAGATGCTTACGGTAGAACCCGCTGCGAGGGGCACAAATCTGGATGCAGCTATTAAATATTTCAACAATACTACCCGGCAAAAAAGTATTTCTTTTCTATTAAGTGATTTTTTAGATACCGGGTATGAAAATGATCTTAAAGTGATCGGTAAGAAACATGATGTGATCGGTATAAAAGTGTACGACAAAATGGATATGCAATTGCCGGATGCAGGATTATTGCAACTGGAAGATGCTGAAACAGGTAAAGCAAAGATGATTGACAGCAGTGATCCCATGGTACGGTATGAGTATCAACAGCAATTTTTTCAACAAACCGAAATATGTACAAAGTATTTCAGAAAAGCAGGTGCTGACCTTTTACATGTGCGCACAGATGAAGATTATGTAAAGGTTTTACAAAAGTTTTTTTTAAAAAGAAAATAGATCAGTTATCTCAAAAAGGAAATTTACATATCAGCTTATTGTAATGTTATTTTTTTGCATCGTATGTGTTGGCGTTCGAGGCCAATCTGTTACAATTAAAACCGATAAAAGCCAGCTATTGATCGGTGAGCGGCTGCAGTATGATTTTACCGTAAACCTGAATGCTGCAGGGTATCAGATAAATTTTAAGTTCCCGGATACTATCCCTCATTTTGAGATTATTGACAATGCAAATTTCGATACTATAAACAACAATGGTTCTTTTGGTATTCATAAAAAAATAATTTTCACAAGTTTTGATTCTGGTGTCTGGCATATACCTTCATTTGAAATAAAGTTGAAACAAAATAAAATTACCAGCATATTATATACTGATTCTGTGCTGGTGAATGTTGGCTATTCACCTGCCGACAGCAGTAACCAGTTAAGGGATATAAAGCCAGTGATAGAAGTAACCGTTAAGGATTACTTCTGGTATTATATTGCAGCTGCATCTGTATTGGCAATATTTATTATCATTTTAATTTATCTGTATTATAAAAAAAGAAAAAAGAAAGTATTACCTGTATTTCAATCTGCACTTTCACCTTATCATGAAGCTATGAATGCCTTACTGGAATTGAAACAATACGACCTGAGTAAATCAGAACAAGTAAGAATATATCATGTTACCTTATCAGAAATAGTAAGGAAATATTGCAGCAGGAAGCAATCAAAAAATTTGATGAATAAAACCACCGGTGATATTTTAATCGGTATAAAGGAACAATGGGATAATCCGGTTATGGTTACATATGTTGCTGCAACTTTACGTTGTGCTGATGCGGTTAAGTTTGCAAAATATATTCCGGAAATTTCAGAATCAAATCATAGCCTGGAACAGGTGAAAAAAGCGCTGGATATGATTGAAAACGATCAGTCACTATAAAAAAAATGATTCAATTTGTTATTTGATTATTTCAACAATATTACTTTTGACAAGCCCTGGGCTTTCGTGTTGCTTTTAATATTGCCTGTTTTGATTGCCTGGTATATATTTAAAAATAACAGCCGCAGATCTTCCATTCTTATTTCTTCGGTTTCTAAAAACGGGTTGGGATCATGGAAAACAATATGTTGGCACCTGCTTTTTATATGCAGATTATTATGTCTTTCCTTTATAATTATTGCATTAGCACAACCACAGACCATGAATGCTGAGCAGCATGCAGAAGGAGAAGGGATTGATATTATTTTATGTATTGATGTAAGTGGAAGTATGACTGCACAGGATTTTCAACCAAACAGACTGGAAGCAGCGAAAAAAGTAGCTATCGATTTTGTAAATAAAAGATTGACCGACAGGATCGGGATCGTGATATTCTCCGGCGAAAGTTTTACACAATGTCCGCTTACAACAGATTATAACTTATTAATTGCAGCAATACAAAACATTAGGAATGGTTTACTGGAAGATGGCACTTCTATCGGATCGGGGTTGGGTACCAGTGTTGACAGGCTTCGCCAAAGTAAATCAAAAACAAAGATCGTTGTTTTATTGACCGATGGTGAAAACAATGGCGGATTGATTGATCCTAAAACTGCCAAGGAAATTGCTAAATCATTTTCAGTAAGAGTATATACCATTGGAGTAGGTTCTGATGGTTATGCACCACAGCCGGTAAATACACCCCTTGGTATTGTTATGCAAAATGAAAAAGTTTCCATAGATGAAAAACTGTTGACAGAAATTGCTGTAGAAACAGGAGGTAAATATTTCCGGGCTCGGGACAATGAGGGCCTGGCAGGTATTTACAGAAATATTGATGTACTGGAAAAATCAAAAGTTGAGATCATTCAATCTGTAAAGTTTCAGGATAAGTTCTTTCCTTTTGTTTTTGGAGCAATCTTTTTTTTACTGCTGGAAGTGATATTGAATTATACGGTATTTAGAAAATTTCCATAATGGATGCTTAATTACACATGCGGTTAGTAGTTAATTAAAACTCAAATGGCCGACAATCATGCTGATATAATTACCTGTAATACCGATTATACTAATATTTAGTCCAATGTTTTTTCCTATCGGCATAATACCATCTAAGATTTAAACGTAGTCCTTTGGATTACATATTAAATCAAGATGGTATAATGAGTAAAAAAAGCGGGTCATGCTTGTCAAAATGCTTAATAAATAAGATAAAAATGAAATTTAAAAAGAGGGGCTAGCCCGCGGAAGGATAGAAGCACAACTATTCAAAAACTACCGGAGATTTAGCAGACGCCTTTCCCTTTACCTGATTTTTGAATTTAATAACAGTACCTTAATTGTAACTTAATATTGATTTTAAAAGCAATAATTAATTTTATTGCATGAACAATTTAATTTTTGTCATTTGTGGATTCATAATTATTTGGGGCTTATATAAAGTATTTACATTTATTCATTTCCGGAGATTAAAAAATATATTAAATGGGACAGATATTGATGCATTTAAAAAAATGTTAGGAAACAAATACCAATATAAAACGCTCTCTAATGGTTTATTAAGGTGCAAATGGTCTAATTGGCTAATAATTGTCAAAGCAAATTTTAATGAAGAGGGTAAATTGATTTGCAGAAGGATTAAGCCATACAATATTTTCAGATTGAAATCTGAGATATTATTTAAGGCTTAGAATGAAAACGGTTTGCCACAATGGTTGCTTACAAATACTTTGTAATGTATCTCCTCATTTGTTGGTATTGAATAATTGTATATTGCATAGCTACTTTCTAAGTATAAACGATCATGCTCGTTTATACCCATTTCTATTTTGATAAACGAATAATACAACAAAATTCATATTCCCAATTCTGCTTTTTTAATTAGTTTAATAATTTATGAATAACAGATTATGTGCTTTAATAATGTTCATTATTTTTTAAATGGTTGTATTTTCCAATAAGTCAAACTACGCCATGCCCATTCTAATGGGCCAAAACGGAAAAAATGTAACCAAATATGGCTCCATACAATTTCTAAAAACCAGGTACCTGCAACTACATAATAAATTTGATGCAGTTCTAATTTACCAAACATGCCAAAACCAATACCATAAAAAAATAAGCCTACCAATAATGATTGCATCAGGTAATTGGTAAATGCCATTTGACCAACAGGACGCATCAATGCAAAAAACCATTTAAATAATCCGGATTTATATAACAACATGATGAGGCCCAAAATTCCAATGGAACGAATAGTTCTGGATATTTGATATAATTCAAATGGAACCTCTTTGATATAATTATAATTATTATAATTCAGTTGAATCCAGGGTTGTAATCTATACCAGGTGAGAAATATACCAATTCCCAATCCTCCGATACACATTGCCCAATATATTTTGAGAGATCCGTTACCTAATAATATTCCATTCTTATATAAAGCCATTCCGATAAACATAAAGATGAGAATATCCCAAAGTCCGTCATAGGTGTAATATACTTCACCGTGAAAACTCCTCCCACTTTGGTACTCATAAAAAGAAGCATAGCTTCCTCTTACTTTTCGTAAACTTTTTTCCATTTGTTTCTTTTTTCCTTCTGCAGAATTTTTTTCTTTCATACTGGTCCAGGCTTCTAATTTTTCCTTTTCATCTTCGTTAAGTTTTATTTGTGTTGTGTCTTTTTTTGAAAGTATTTCACCGGTGGCTATTATTTTTTTATCCCGTGAAAACAACACCTGGTCTCTTGTCATTTGAAGAAACAGGCAAATTATGGCTGCAATGATCAGGTTTTTGGAGGATAGTCTGCGGAATGAAAACAGGATCATACCGCATATTGCATACTGAAACAAAATGTCCCAAAACCACAGTAATACAAATGCATTAAATAAACCAAATACCAACAACCATAACTGACGTCTAAGGAAATATTCTGCAGGCATTAATCCTTCTGCATTTTTTTCTTTACGGCTTATGAATAAAATGATCCCTGCACCAAACAAAATGGAGAACAATGCCCGTTGGGTACCTGCCACACTTAACTCAATAAAATACCATGTTTTAAAATTGATTCCTCCTGCAGATTCGTTTAGTACAGATAGATCGCCATAACAAAGTGGCGCGGGCAATCCAAAACCAGGAATATTCATCAACAAAATTCCGAGAATGGCAATACCCCTCAAACTATCTAAAATAGTAATTCGTTCCTTTTGTGATACAGGTGTTTCAAGAGTATTGATTGTTTCGATATTCATGTTGGTTCGTTTTGGTTGTTGGAGTGATACTATTTCAAATATATATCCTTTTACTTAATTATAAATAGTGGTACAACTAACATTCCATTAAAATTGGCTGCATGATGTTCAATAGGTTTTCCGGATAAAAAGAACAATCGGGTTTTCCAATAAGCAAACTTTGACGTTTTATTAAAGGTTGAAAAAGATTTACTTTGAACTATTATTATGTAAAAGTTTGTTTTATATTGGTTGTTGTAATATTCAATAATATAAAATCAGAAAAACTACAGATTGGGTATGCAAATAGTTGATTGTAATTCCGTCATCAAAAATGTAAACTCCAATACTATTTACTGTTGTCCTTGATAATTTGTATCGCTTGTTATTACTTCTATTTTATGATTTATCTATTTATTTTTTCATTTTTATAAAGTGAAATGAATCTCAAACGATACAAACTGTTTATTCTTATTAACTTGCAATCATGCAGGCAATCGTTTATAAATCTACAGGTAGCTGGTACGAAGTTAAAAATAACGAAGGGCAGTCTTACAAAGCCCGTATCAAAGGCAAGTTTAAAATTGATGGCATCACTTCCACCAATCCGATCGCAGTTGGGGATATTGTAGAAATTGAAAATGAAGCTGATTTAGAAAGCACCGTGATCACAGAGATCTATGAACGAAAAAATTATATCAACCGGGTATCGCCACATAATAAAAATCAACACCATATTGTTGCAGCAAATTTAGATCAGTCACTTCTTTTTGCAACTTTAAAAGACCCTAAAACGTCACTTGGATTTATTGACAGGTTTTTAATTATCTCCGAAGCATATCATGTACCCGCCATTATTGTTTTTAATAAAGCCGACCTCTTTGGGAAAAAAGAACTTGTAAAATTTCAACTGGTCAAAGAAATATATGAACCGATCGGGTATAAAATTATGCTGATGAGTATAGAGGAATTAAAAGGAGTGGAAGAAGTAAAAAATCTTTTAAAAGATAAAACAACTTTATTAAGTGGTCATTCCGGTGTAGGTAAATCAACATTCATCAATTACATTTTTCCTGAGCTTAGTTTAAAAACGCAGGATGTAAGTGGCTGGAGTGGTAAGGGTTTGCATACAACTACATTCGCTGAAATGTTTGATCTTCCTTTTGGCGGAAAGATCATTGACACACCAGGCATCAGGGAAATGGGTCTTGTTGATATTTCAAAACAGGAGCTTGCCCATTACTTACCCGAAATGCGGGCTGTAATGAACAATTGCCAGTTCAATGATTGTATGCACCTCGAAGAGCCCGGATGTGCCGTAAAAGATGCTGTTAATAAAAACAGTATTCATCCTGAACGATACATCAGCTATTTAAATATTAGGGATACAATCATTGAAAAGAGTTATTGATCAATCATTGAACATTAATTGTTGAGCATTGATTGTTGAACATTCTATTAAAAATATTCAATATTCAATATTCAATAAGCAATATTCAATATTCAATAAGCCTGTCTTTGAAGGAAATAAGCTACTTCCATCACAGTTTTATCATCTTTTTTGGTACGCTTGATTGGTTGGTGATAAATACTTACACCATTGAAGATGTTGTAATGCAACGTCAAAAACTGATCTTTGTATTTGAAATCCCAGTCCAGCGTATCTGCATCATCAACCTGGTTTAGAAACTTAACTTTCAGATGGTCAACAAGGGTGTTTGCAATAGCGTAGAATTTTGAAATACCGCAATTGTCATCGATAACGGCTTCAGTGCCGCCCGATTGGGTCTTTAATTCGTAACACATAGAGTATAGGTTTTATTGTGGATGAGGGTAAACGCTTGTTGTTACAAAACACGATCAATAACTTTTCCTTCCGCCACGGTATTTTGCTTTGTTGCTTGCCTTGATAGCTTTTTCATCACCTGCGGCAATTTTTTCCGCACCAACATTTCTACCATTTGTAGGGCATCCGTATTTTTCTTTTTTATGAAAAATCCTGGATATAAAACAACTGTTCAGCATAGACAGAACAAGGAATGCAAGTATTATTTTTTTCATATTTTAAAGATATTAAACTTTTTATTTTAAAGCAATAAATATCCTGTTAATAATCCTTGTCATTACCTATGTTTTAAACCAATTGCTGTATGTTAAATAATTTTCAGCTATCCGATTGATTTCCCCACTTATCATCTCCTGGCTGATATCTTTTACTTTTTTTGCCGGTATGCCGGCATAGATCGTTCCGGGTTCTACAACGGTATTTTCCAATACAACAGCGCCGGCTGCAATGATACTGTTGCTCCCGATTTTGGCATTGTCCATTACTATGGAACCCATTCCGATAAGCACATTATCATCTATAACGCATCCATGTACAATTGCATTGTGTCCGATGCTTACATTATTTCCAATGATAGTTTTACATCGCTCAAAAGTACAGTGGATGACTGCTCCATCCTGCACATTTACCTTATTACCAAGGAGTATGCTGTTTACATCTCCTCGTATTACGGCGTTAAACCACACACTGCATTGGTCGCCCATAGTTACATCACCAACAATCGTAGCATTTGGGGCTATAAAGCAGTCATTACCCATTTGTGGGCTAATACCTTTAACCGGGAGTATTACTGGCATATTTTATTTTTTTATGTTACCAACATTTGTTTTTCAATTTAACATCGTTGCGTCGCACTCTTGTACTGAATATCAACATTCATCATTTTTTTTCACCCAAGGCTCGCTAAGGAGCAAAGCCGCAAAGAATATATTTAATACATAACTTAAAAACCTTTTGCGTCTTTGCCCCATTGCGTCTTTGCGTGAAACCTTTCCACTAAATTCGTATTAATTTTCAAACAAACCATTCATGAACCAGCGCCAGCTTTTTTTAAACCACGTAGGCCAAACATCTGAAGCGCCATTATGCTTAAATATTATAAAGGCGGAAGGCAGTAAAATGTGGGATGTTGACGGTAAAGAATACATCGACCTCATTGCCGGGATCAGTGTTTGTAATATTGGCCATCGGCACCCGGCTGTTTTAGAAGCTATTAAAAAGCAATTAGATGATTATCTCCATATCATGGTTTATGGCGAATTCATTGAAAATCCACAGGTTGCTTATGCAAAAATGCTTACTGACCATTTGCCGGGTTCGTTAAATTCGGTTTTTTATACAACCAGTGGCAGTGAAGCTACAGAAGGGGCTATGAAACTTGCCAAACGTTATACCGGACGTACACAGATCATTTCATTCAAAAATTCATATCACGGAAGTACACAAGGTGCATTAAGTATCATGGGTAGCGAATACTGGCAGCAGGCATTTCGCCCGCTGTTACCCGGCATTCTGCAACTCAATTACAATAATTTTGAAGAACTGGAAAATATTACAGAACAAACTGCATGTGTTGTGGCAGAAACCATTCAGGCAGAAGCAGGAGTAAATATGCCTGTGAATAATTGGCTGAAAGCATTGCGAAAGCGTTGCAGTGAAACCGGAACCTTACTTGTACTGGATGAGATACAATGCGGATTTGGCCGAAACGGGAGTTTATGGGCATTTGAACAATTTGATGTTGTACCGGATATTTTATTACTCGGCAAAGCACTAGGCGGTGGAATGCCATTAGGTGCTTTTGTATCAGATAAAAAAATAATGGATTCATTTACAAATGATCCGGTACTTGGACATATTAATACTTTTGGAGGACACCCCGTTAGTTGTGCTGCCGGATTGGCTGCATTACAAGTATTGCTATCAGAAAATATGATCTCATCAGTAAAAAATAAAGAATCTTTATTTCGTTCATTACTGAAACACCCGAAAATAAAAAAAATAAATAGTGCCGGTTTAATGATTGCAGTTGAATTTGAAGATTTTATAACCAATAAGAAAATTATTGACTCTCTAATAGAACTGGGAATATTTACCGATTGGTTCTTATTTAGTTCAAATTGTTTGCGTATTTCACCACCCCTAAATATTGATGAAGCAGATATTAGAAATGCCTGTACCAGAATTATTGAAGTGTTGAATAGTTAACATAGTTGCCATATCACTATCAGGTTTATTGAGGGTGATATATCTTTTCAGCATTTGTATACACTGTTTTTTTATCAAGCGACATTGATTTTAATTGCTGTGTTGAAAACATTTCCATTTGGTCATCATAATGTTTATTACCGGGTTTATTGCTTGAACCGTAACTGTGTATGCTTTCAATCTTAGGCCCGGTTTTAGTGAATTGTATCAGTTCTATATAACTTTCTCCCTGCCTTCCTTTCATCATACCGTTTTTATATGGAGCACTTTCCATGCTGGCAATCACATCCGGAACACCTGCCAGGGCAATAGATTTATTGCCACGTACTAATTTCTGATAATCTCCTAATGCAACATCCATCCTTCCAAAATATTTGAGCAGGTAATCTTTTGTAAAGCTTAATACCTCAATACATTTTTCTTTTGTAAGTGTATTGTAACTGTTATCGCCAGATTTTATTTTGTCAACAACATAGTAAAAAATAACAGAGAAAATAGTTGCGCCTTTACTATTAACTTCAGCTTTCCTGTCCCATTGCTGCAGGCTATTCAAAACATCATTTATTGCAGGGTAATCTAAGGGTGATAATAAGAATAATGTGTCAGTATTAGTTGAATAAGCAAGCGGCTTTGGTAGTTGCCTGTCAAATTTAATTTTCTTAAAACTATTGTAATCTATTTTTTCATATGGTTTCAGTAATTCCATAAACCGAACACTCCTGTTATTCTCATTGGTTTCGTAACCCATGGTTGGGTCATAATCTTTGTTTTTTATATTATCATTGGATGCTGATGCATTGAAAGGTGAGTGGTTACTATTAAATAAATAACCCGAACGTGGATTCAGATAATGTGGTAAATCTTCAATAGGGTGATATTTTGTCCACAATGTTTTTGAAGTATTTCCGGGTAATGTTGATCTCCAGTTATATCCTTTTTCCCTGACAGGTATTTTTCCATTACTTAAGTAAAAGATGGTATCAAACCTGTCGGCATACATTACATTATAACCAGGCAGAGCTTCCATTTTTAGTGCTTTATAGAAACTGGTAAAATCTGTGGCTTTGTTCATCCGATACCATTGTTCCATAGCCCTGATATCAAATAGGGGAGCAGTTCTTATAGCAAATGTTCCTTTTTTAGTAATAACGGTTGGGCCATATTTACTCCAATAGGTCTTTCGTTTCACAGTAACCGGTATGCCTATGACCCTTGCATGAAGTTTTACTTCTTTTTTCTCAAGGGTTACCCATTCATTATCGAATTTATATTGTAGTTTATTGGCAGGGTTTATTTCCAACTGATAAATATCCAGTTTATCAGGATTATTAACGGTGTGTGCCCAGGCAAGATTTTCATTACATCCTATTAGCATACTTGGAGCACAGGCAAACAAAGCTCCAATAATATTCCAGCCTTCATTACTGCAAAGATGTGCTTCATACCAGCTAACGGGGCCATCTAATGGCTGGTGAGCATTTATATTCAGATAAGTATTGCCATCAGTTGTCTTACTAGAATTGAATGCGTAGGCATTACTTCCACCGGGTTTAAATTCATCCAAAGACTTGATACTTCCATTGTAAATCTGAGTAAGCGCTTTATCTGCACCACTTGATATGGATAATTGAAGCATGGAATATGCAAGCATATCTTTTGGTGTGAGAGGCAATAGTTTTTTCACCAGCACTTCATCCCGGTGATTATTGGCATAGGCATTAAATCCATCGCAATACCCCTGAAGTACTTTTTTATATTCCGGTGAAATATCTGACTCATACTTTTCAGCTACCGTTTGTTGGCATCTCAACAGATAAGCAATATAATCAATGGTTGCACCTTCTTTTCCTTTGTAAATACCCAACAGCGATCTGCCTGATAAAAATCCAAGTTGGATGGTTTTAAAATCATCCTCTGCATGAGCATATGCCAACCCATAAGCCACTTCCGCATCGGTATTGGCAAAAATGTGCGGTACGCCAAAACTGTCCCTTACTATATCAATAGAAGTTGGATCAATTTTTTGTGCATCGGAATAAATAGCAAATGAACAAAAGAAAAGAACAAGTAATATTTTCTTCATATAAAATTTCAAGACAATAAATGTAAACTAAAATCTAACAAATATTCAATACAAAATGTTCAAATACTATTATGAATATAAACAAGGCTGTATTGATTACAACTGATTTCAGAATATTTTCACTAATATTTAAAATTTTGTTTGGAATTATAAAAATAAAATATTTACTTTGTAATTCAAAGTACTTTTATGTCTGATCAACAACAATCGATAGATGACCTGCAGCACATCAAAAAAATGATGGAACGCAGCAGCCGTTTTATAAGCCTCAGTGGTTTAAGTGGTATCAGCGCCGGAGTTTGTGCATTAATAGGAGCCTGGCTGGCCTATCCCTATGTAATAGGATACAAGGATTATATTATAGATGTAAATGGAGCTCTTGCACAGGCTATGGCTGAGGATTATTCCATCATTTTAAATACCTGGTTATTCTGGATAGCAGCGGGTACTTTTTTTGCTGCGTTGATCAGCGCATTCATTTTTACCTGGATAAAAAGTAAAAAGGAAGGAGTGCCACTTTGGGGTAATACAGCTAAGCGTTTATTAATTAATGTAAGTATCCCTTTAATTGTTGGAGCTATTTTTCTTTTTAAATTAATTCATTTTGGAACTTTTGGTTTGGTTGCACCGGGTTGCCTGATCTTTTATGGCCTTGCCTTAATCAATGCCAGCAAATACACGCTTGATGAAGTAAGATATCTTGGTTACGTGCAAATAATTTTGGGAATGCTAAATTTATGGTTTGTTGGATACGGGCTGCATTTTTGGGCAATGGGATTTGGTATTTTGCATATTCTCTACGGAGTGTTTATGTGGTGGAAATACGAACGAAGTGAATGAAACCGGGATATTTAATATGACAGACGAAAAATATATTGTCGTACATCTAATTGAAGGTAGCGTAATATTGAACCGTATTTAATTCGTGCACAGGTTATAAAAAAATAATCAAAGAAAATGCAAATCTAAGAAGCTGTTTAAAAATAGTTCCGTAGATTTTGTATGCGCCGTAAAGTTGCTGGTCAGGCGACCAACAACGGCATAAACCGCGGCAGTTGGTCGCCTGACCAACTGCAACTGGTGAATGTAAATTTCATTTTTAGACAGCATATAAGTGGTATAAGATGAGCAACCCGATAGAAAATTTAAATAAGATATTTGACAGTCGTATCCGCCTGGGCATCATGAGTGCTTTGATGGTGAATACAGAAGTAAACTTCAATGAATTAAAAGAATTGCTGAATATAACCGACGGTAACCTGGCCAGTCATATAAAAGCTCTGGAAGAGAATGGTACTTTAAAAGTGCACAAAGGATTTATCGGCAGGAAAACAAATACAACCTATTCAGCTACAAAGGCAGGGGAAAAAGCTTTCAGTGCTCATATTGATGCATTGGAGAAAATGATAAAGATGAGTAAATGATTTTTTTGTACATAGACTTTGAAAAACAAAGTACTTTTAAATATATAAATATATGGATAATCAACAACCTGCCAGCTTCTGGCAAAAGAACAAACTGATCATTAAAGCAGTATTTATTGGGTTCTTAACCCTGGCACTGCTAATCCCAACATTCTTCATAATGTTTTTAATAAATGACAGGGAAACACGCAGAAATGAAGTAGTGCATGAAGTAAGCAGTAAATGGGCGGGTGCCCAAACTATTACCGGTCCGTTTTTGGCCGTTCCCTATTATGTTGAAGTAAAAGACGCATCTAATCAGCTCAGCATGCAAAAAAGAAATTTATACCTTTTACCCGATGAGTTAATGATAGAGGGAAAGATCCTGCCTAAGATAAAATACAGAAGTATCTTTCAGGTTCCGGTGTATAACAGCAACCTGAAAATAACAGGAAAATATTTTCCTTTAAAAATAGATAAACTACCGGTTGCATTTCAAAACCTGCATTTTGATGAAGCCATGGTTTGTATGGGTATCAGCGATTTTAAAGGGATTGGAGAAAACCTTCATTTGAAATGGAATGATAGTACTACAGCTTTTGAAACAGGGCTTCCTGAAATCAGTTGGCTTAGAACTGGTATCAGTTGCCCTATAAAATTATCAGCTGCATCTTTTACTGCAGGTTCAACAGATTTTAATATCAGCCTTTCTTTGAAAGGAAGTGAACAATTATACGTTACGCCATTTGGAAATACCAGTAAAGTTCACTTTGAAAGCGATTGGCAAAACCCGGCATTCGATGGAAAGTATTTACCTGATACCAGTATTGTCAGCAGTAAAGGATTTACAGCTGATTGGAAAGTATTTCATTTTAACAGAACATACCCACAGCAATTTACCAGTGTATCTGAAAACCTCGTCACCGAAAGTGCTTTTGGACTGAACTTGTTGCAGCCAGTAGATGCTTATGGACAAACACAGCGAAGTATCAAATATGCGGTACTAATCATTGCACTTACTTTTTTCCTGTATTTCTTCCTAGAAATATTCTATCGCCGGAGTGTTCATGTTTTGCAATACATACTGATTGGATTTGCATTAGTGATATTTTACACTTTACTCTTATCTATATCAGAATATGTAGCATTTGCACAGGCATACCTGATAGCTTCGGCTGCCACGGTATTGCTGATCGGGTGGTATAGTAAATCTATTTTTAAAAAATGGGGTATCGTATTGCTCTTCACATTCATATTATCACTGTTGTATCTCTTTATTTTTGTTCTCATTCAACTGAAGGATAACTCCCTGTTGTTTGGCAGCATCGGGCTGTTTATTTTACTTGCCATTATTATGTATTTCAGCAGAAAAATCAATTGGAACAGCGAAGAGAAAAAAACGATTGAGATTGAATAATTCAGTTACCGCTGCTGGTTCCGGTATAATACGGGTGATTACTTTTTAATCTGGCTTCAAAAACTATTTAAAAATTTCATATGATGAGATTAATAAAATCATTTGGATACGCCTGGAATGGAATAAAGACCTGTATCTCAACAGAATCAAATTTCCGCATTCATATTTCCTTAAGTATTCTGGTCATAATTGCAGGATGTTTTTTAAATATTAACCCTCTTGAATGGATAATGATTTTTGTCAGCATCGGATTTGTTTTGTGTATGGAAATGCTCAATACAGCTGTTGAAAAACTTTGTGATCTTGTCCATAAGGAAATTCACCCGATAATAAAAACTGTAAAGGATATTGCAGCAGGTGCTGTAATGTTAAGTACATTTATTGCTATCATTTGCGGAGCCATCATATTTATTCCTAAAATATATTTTTTAATTAAATCAATGAATCTGTTATGAGATCTGTTACATCATTCAATCGTTTATTAGGGATCTTTTTTATTTTTATCGCTTTGTTGATTGTTGCAAGGATTATATATTCAGGAAGTATCCGCTATATATTCCTAAGCTGGAATTTATTTCTTGCATGGATACCTTATATTTTTAGCTGTTTTTTTAGAGTGTATAAAAACAGGGAGAAATGGAAACAGGGATTTCTTTTTGCCAGTTGGTTATTGTTTTTTCCAAATGCATTGTATATTGTAACTGATCTTATTCATCTGGAGGAAAGTACCAATGTGCCTTTATGGTACGATGCCGTTTTATTATTTGCATCTTCTTTTATTGGTTTAATAATGGCTTTCATTTCTCTTCAGAAGGTTGAATATTTTTTATTTGAAATTTTCAGTAGACCCCTAGTGAGGGTGATTATTCCTATGATTCTATTTATCGGTTCATTTGGAGTATATCTGGGTCGTTTTCAGCGCTGGAACAGTTGGGATATAGTACATAACCCAGTTGGATTGGCCGAGGATATCCTGGCACGTTTTATTTCACCGGTTGACAATTTTAAAACATGGGTGATAACAATGATACTTACTGCTTTATATTCTTTGCTGTATTTTTTTATAAAAATATTACCCAATGCTTTCGCAGAGAAGAAATGATTTGAAAATGGAAGAAACCCTTTAACCTAAAATAATTTTCAAATCTTCAAATTGACACATCTTCAAATTTAGTTTTAGAAATCCAGTCCAAGCGCCAGGTACATTATCGGCCTGCCTTT
Organism: Ferruginibacter sp.; assembly: GCA_031422055.1. Lineage (GTDB taxonomy): Bacteria > Bacteroidota > Bacteroidia > Chitinophagales > Chitinophagaceae > Ferruginibacter. The sequence goes on along the minus strand of JANOPU010000039.1, from coordinate 7,921 downwards.
AAAGAATCCACTCATTGGCCAGCCTACATCATACTTGATAAAATAACCAAGTAAGGTACTTCTTGCACCAAATCCATAGCCTCCTGCAAATGGTCCCAAACCACCCGCTTTCTTTCTAACTGTTACGTTACCGTTAGTAAAAGAAATTTCCGGACGTTTAAAATTATCATAAGCACCATTCCAGGCTGTTCCCAGATCTATAAATTGGGTTATTTGAAAATTTCTTATGAATGCATTGTTAACGGTACGGTCAAAGAATGTTGACATGACGGGCAATCTAAATTCGCTGTTAATAACAAATGAATTATTTCCGTTAGCTATATTTTGAGTATAACCCCTCATATTCAAAGCCAGGCTTTGAAAAGCATAATTCTGGTCAGGATCTGGTGTATTACTGGTGTTAAAATAACGTTCGCGGGTTACATTACCCTGGCCATCCAGTTTTTGATTGTCGCCAAACATCAACCAGCCGTCAACACCACCCAGATAATAAATAAATTTCTGGTCGCCCCAGCTGAAATCTCCAGCTGCCCTGCCTGCCCAAATAAAATTGCGGAAAATCGGATAATAATATCTTGCATCAAAACCAAAATTAAAAGTATTTAGTCCTTGAGAAGAGGTTTTGGTATCTAACTGATGATTAAAATCAAAGTATGCTTTATATCTGAGGCCATTCCAGATATTCATACTGGGGTTTAAGCTATTGTCATAAACATATTCAAAATGAGTAACCGAGTACCTTTTATTGATATCCGGTTCATTAACAGCAACCGGATTATTACCGTCAGTTAAATACACAATTCTATCTGAACGAATGCCTGTTGAAAGTCTTATGCTTTTTGAATTATCAAAAGGATAGGCGAAATTAACCTGGTATAAATTAGTAAAAATTTTCCCTGGATTTGGTCCTGAAAACCTGGGATCAAAAAGATCTACTCTGAGCGTATTACGATAATAAGTTAATCCCCAGTCAATCCTCCTTTTTAAGTTTTGGTAACTAAGGTACCATTCATTGTCTTTTAGGTTGGTACTTATTCTAAAGGCACCCAAAATATTGATATCCTCCATAAGATCTGAAGTTCCGAGGGTAATAAGTCCGTTCAGCGGTGTACCACTATTAAGCATGATTGGCCCGGATCCGCCAGCATAAATCTGATATCTGTTGATCAGAACAGAATTATTTAATCCTATTGAACCAAAATCTGCAGAAAATTTTAATGGCTTGTATTTATAAAGTTTTGCATTTACCAAAACGGATTGTTCTGATAAATTTTGTGGCTTATTTTCAATACTGACAGTTACAGTTTTACTGCTGTCATTTTTATTCGGTACGAATTCATTTTGAAAAAAATCTTCCTGCATTTTAACCGTATCAGGTTTAACTTGATTTTTAACAGAGGGCGCTGTTTTGGTAAGCCTGCTTTCTCTCATTAATTTTTTTGCATATTCAGTTGGAGGCACTGATACATTCCGGCGCCGGAGTGTGTTTTCATCTATTTTTAATTTGTATAGTATCTTTTCATCGCTCTGCCTGGTAACTTCACTAACCTGATTGTTTTCACCTGCTATCCTGGTTTCACCTATTGTACTTGGGTAGTTGCTTAACGGAAAACTATAAGCTGAATCTTTAGATACGGATACTACTGCAATAGAGTCCACGTCTGTCTTTTTATAAACCCTTAATGTACTGTCTACTTCTTTGGCAGATGGATTTCTTAAAATATCATCTCCAATTAATACCAATGTATCTAACCCTTCTTTTTGAGTAGTAAAAAATCCGGCATAACGGTTACCTATACCATTTTCATCACTGATAAACGTAAAATGATTTCCATTATATTGAAAAGGGTAACGTGCATTTCCGTATTTTAAATTTGTAAGCTGTGTAATCTGGTTTAATTCAGGTTTGTCACCAAAATTTGTTATTAAAAAAATATTAAAGCGATTATTACTGGGCAAAACAGTATCAGAAGTTTTTGCGGATGCGGTTGGCCTGTTGCTGGAAAAAATGATACCTGTCTTATTTGGAAATGAAACAAAAGAAGCATCTAAATTATCATATACATCATTGGTGATCTGTTGTATTTTTTCATTTTCGATATTCATGGTATAAATATCGGTATGGCCATTTTTTACTGCAGATAATATCAGTGTTCTGCTATCAAGCATATATTTTATATCCTGAACCTGGTCAAATTTATCTGTTAAATCTATTTTATATTGTTTGATGCGATTAATGATATCGTAAACAAAAAGTTTCAACTTTCCTTCTTCAGCATATACAACAGAAATTCTTGTTCCTTTTGGATCCCATGCCATTAACGGATAATTTGGATTCATTTGATTTTCATAAGTGCGGGTACCGTATTTTAAAAGCGTTTTGTGTTCAAAATCTTCACTTAAAATAACCCGCACAATACCTTTTTTGAACTGAGTTACCACATAGGTATTATTTCGTTTATTCGGGTTTACATTAAAACGATAATAATTCAGCCTTTTGCTGATATCGAACCCTTCAATATAATTCCCTTTTGTGTATGCTTTTCTGCGGTCAATATCCTTGTAATATTTTTCATCCTGGTATTCCATAAATTCCACCAGCAGATCCTTGAATTTCTTTTGGGTGATTTGTACACAAGCTTTGTTTAAATTTTTATAAACCCTTGCCAGGTATAAAAAATAGGTGACATTTTCTTTCTTATATTTTTCTTCTATAAAAAACCAAAATGCATGACCTGCAAGTAATGGTTTTTGGAATGAAAAGGAAGAAAATTTGTTGTAATTGCCGCTAAGGATCTCACTTTTTAATTCATCATCAAGTTCTGTACTCCAGTTTTCACCTAGGTATGCAACATAACCATCCGTTAACCACTTTGGCAGATCAAGCAAGGTTTGATTTCCTGCTACCTCACCAATATCATCACCAAATAAGAGATTTTTTGTAATTACATCAGCAATGCCCTGTCGGATCTGCCTTTTTAAATTGGCATGGTTTGCATCAAAATAAACGACCATTTTATTGTTAACAAGTGTAGTTGTTCCGCCGGTATTCAATATATCTGATTTAAGGCCAATATTGGTTTGTTGCATATCCGCAAAACTATTATAGAGAATGATGTTGGCTCTTCTTTGCAGACTGTATTCAGCCGAGTTTTCCAAATCCGGTAATTCTTTTTCTGCGCTTTGTGCTATGAACTTTGCAAGTTCCTGTCCGCCCTGGTTAAAATAAACGTTGAAATTTCTGGTTTGATAATACTGCCATTTGAATTTCTTGAATTGCACACGGTTTTTCCCAAACGTTACAGCATTTACCTGGGCATTTGTAATAGAACCCATGAATATTAAAAGAGATGAAATCAAAAATATTCTGCTGAACTTTACCATACGATTTATTAATATTGAGTATTAAAATTACTTTATTAAGGTTAATCCTAAAAAACAATTTAAAATTAGTGCATGTTGAAATTAAAAATGTTCGAATTTAGCCCCATACAGGAAAATACATATATTCTTTACAATGAGTTTAAAGATTGTATCATAATTGATCCGGGTTGTTATTATGATGATGAAAAAGATGAACTTTTGCAATACATAATAGAGATGGATTTAAAACCCAAAATGCTGCTTAACACCCACTGCCACCTGGATCATGTGTTTGGAAATAAGTTTATTTCAGAAAAATTCAACCTGACACTTCATATTCATGAAAATGAAAAACCGGTACTCGCTTTTGCACCTGCAAGTGGACTAATGTATAATCTGCCATTTGATAATTATACTGGTGATTTCATTTATTTGAACGACAAAGAAAAAATTAAACTGGGTGATGATGAACTGAAAATATTATTAACACCCGGGCACAGCCCCGGTAGCCTGAGTTTTTATTGCGAACAGGATAAGTTTGTCGTTAGCGGAGATGCGTTGTTTTACCGCAGTATTGGCCGTACCGACCTGCCTTTGGGCGATCATGAAACTTTGATAAAAAACATCCGCGAAAAATTATTTACACTACCGGACGAAACAAAAGTATATAGCGGGCATGGACCTGTAACTACAATTGGCGAAGAGAAAACAGAGAATCCTTTCTTTTGACCACATAAAAACAATGGGCACAAAGTTGTTGAATAAAATGGGGCGTCAATTCTTACAGAACCCTAAACTTCTAAACCCTAAACCATCTAAACTTTCCTCTCCTGGCAGATCTCAATCAAAACGCTATTGGTATTTTTGGGGTGTAGAAAACAAACCAACTTATTGTCAGCACCAATTTTGGGTTCTTCATTCAGTAAAACAAACCCTTCATCTTTTAGTCTTTTCATTTCAGTTTTAATATCTGTCACTTCAAAAGCAATGTGATGCAGGCCTTCGCCCTTTTTTTCTATAAATTTGGCAATAACGCCATCAGATGAAATACTCTGCAGTAATTCGATCTTGGTTTCCCCTGTTTTTAAAAAAGCAGTATTTACTTGTTCCGAAGTAACAGATTCTGTTTTATAACAGGCAGAATTTAATAGTTTTTCAAATAGCGGAATAGAAATAGTGAGGTCTTTTACAGCAATTCCTATATGTTCAACATGCTTCATATAAAAAATAGATTTAATAGCCTTGAAACCCCCGGTTTACGAAATACGTAAATTGAATTACAAGTTGTCAAAGCAGCCTTCAAAATAAAACCTTTTATAGTAAATTTGCGTTATAGATATACAAATTCATTTACAATTATGTTGAAATTACCGATTTATTTAGATAACAATGCTACGACCCAAATGGATCCCCGTGTGCTGGAAGCCATGACACCCTATTTTCTGGAACATTTTGGAAATGCTGCCAGCCGCAATCACCCGTTTGGCTGGGAAGCAGAAGAAGCTGTTGATTATGCCCGTGAACAGGTTGCAAAATTGATCGGAGCTGATCCAAAAGAGATCATATTTACTTCAGGTGCTACTGAAGCAGATAACCTGGGAATTAAAGGCGTATTTGAAATGTATGCCGGTAAAGGCAATCATATCATTACTGCTACTACAGAGCATAAAGCTGTTTTGGATACCTGTAAGCATATTGAAAAGATTGGAGGAGAAGTAACATACCTGCAGGTTAATGCAGAAGGATTGATTGATCTGAAAGAACTGGAAGCTGCTATCAAACCAACCACTATTTTAATAGCGATCATGTATGCCAACAATGAAATTGGTACCATCATGCCCATCAAAGAGATCAGTGCAATAGCACGTAAGCATGGTGTATTGGTTTTTACAGATGGAACACAAGCAGTAGGTAAAATTCCGGTTGATGTAAATAAAGATGGAATTGACCTGATGGCATTTACTGGCCATAAAATGTATGGCCCAAAAGGAGTGGGAGCCTTATTTGTAAGAAGAAAGAACCCAAGAGTAAAAGTTACTGCTCAAATGGACGGCGGCGGACATGAACGTGGAATGCGCAGTGGTACATTAAATGTTCCCGGAATTGTAGGATTTGGTAAAGCTTGTGAACTTTGTATGCTGGATATGGAAGCTGATACTTTGCGTATTAGCAAATTAAGGGATAAATTAGAAACTGCTTTATTATTGCTGGAAGAGGCTTATGTAAATGGAAGCCTCGTACATCGTTTACCCCATGTTGCCAACATATCTTTTAAACATGTAGAAGGGGAAGGTTTACTAATGGGGTTCAACAAGAATATTGCATTAAGTTCCGGCTCTGCCTGTACCTCAGCATCACTGGAACCAAGTTATGTTTTAAAGGCATTAGGCCTAGGTGATGATCTTGCACATAGTTCACTCCGATTTGGTTTGGGAAGATTTACTACAGAAGAACAGATTGATTATACCGTTAAGGCAATAAGTGACACCGTAAATAAGTTAAGAGAAATGAGCCCGTTGTGGGAAATGTATAAAGAAGGGATAGATTTGAGTACGATTGAATGGGCAGCTCATTAAATGTGTGATTTGTGATGTATGATTTAAGATGTGAGCAGTCTTTTAAATCATATATCATACATCTAACATCATAAATTAATATTAACATCAAAATTTAAATAATATTTATCATGTCATACTCAGAAAAAGTCATTGATCATTACCAGAATCCAAAAAATGTTGGTACGCTGGATAAATCAAATAAGAATGTAGGAACAGGCCTTGTTGGTGCTCCTGAATGCGGCGACGTTATGCGTCTGCAAATAGAAGTTGATCATGCCACCGGAATGATCACTGATGCAAAATTCAAAACATTTGGCTGTGGATCAGCTATTGCTTCTTCTTCACTTGCTACTGAGTGGTTGAAAGGTAAAAGTGTAGATGAAGCCCTTACCATTGATAATATGGATATCGTGGAAGAACTAAACCTTCCACCGGTTAAGATCCATTGCAGCGTATTGGCAGAAGATGCTATCAAAGCCGCTATAAACGATTACCGTGCAAAAAATGGTATGGAGCAAATCAAGTTTGAAGAAAGCGTAGTACACTAAACAGCCATTAGCTACAAGCTATTAGCCATTAGTCAACATTCAGGTATTGACTATTGTATTGCTAACAGCTAGCAGCTAACAGCTAACAGCAAATAAAATGGTCGCAACAGAAAACAGTATATATATAAGCGATAAAGCAAAATCAAAGGTTAAACAACTAATGAAAGACGCTGGCGTTGGAGATGATCCTGCATATTTTCTTCGTGTGGGTGTTGTAGGTGGTGGATGCAGCGGACTTAGTTACAAACTTGATTTTGATAATGAGGTAAAACCTATGGACCAGGTTTTTGAAGATAAAGCTGTTAAGATCGTTACAGATCTTAAAAGTTTTTTATACCTCGTAAATACAGAACTTGAATTCAGCGATGGATTAAATGGCAAAGGGTTTTATTTTAATAATCCCAATGCAAGCCGGAGTTGTGGTTGTGGTGAAAGTTTTGCGGTTTAAAAAAAGTTCATAGTTTATTTTTCACAGTTTTGGTAATCACAAGCCCAACTTTCTTACCAGTCTGCCGACAGGCAGGTTCCTTATTTTACATTTCTCATTTCTTATTTAAAATATTGAAAACCCTCTGAATTTTCAGAGAGTTTTCAATTATAGATTTATTCATCTTTCTTAATAACCGGCGGAGTAAATTCTACTTCCTCAATAACAGGCACCTGAGGCGGTGGAGGAGGAGGTGGCAGCTGACCATACTTTTTTTCATAATATTTTCGATTGGCATTCCATGTGGTTAGTTTTATTTTTTGTGTTTTACCATCTTTCTTTACGATTATCATTGTTTTTCCATTTAAGGTATGGATAGATATTTCGTTACCATTATTATTGATAATTTCAGGTCCGTTGATTTCTGGGTCTGCAATCATAATGACTGCAGAAGGTGGATCTGGAGGTAATGGTGGTAGCGGTGGTTCAATTTCATCCATTAAAGAAGGTAGTGGTGGTAAAGGAGGGATTGGGGGAGGAGGTGGTGGTGGTGGCGTAATATAGCTTTCAGTTACTGTTGGCGAGGCTGAAATTATTGTGCTTTTGTTCTGTGCATCTACATATATAACTGCCACTGCCATACATGTCACACCAATAATGATCCTTTTTTTCATAATTAATAATTTTAGCATTAGATGCAACAATTAATATTATCCATAATTAACTATCTATTTTTTTAATAATAATTTTATTTATTTACGTATTGATAATTGAATAACAAATTGAAATGGAAAAAAATTTCAAAGACTTAATAGTAAAATACATGTATGAACAATAAACCCAGATTACGCAGTAGAAATAAATCACTTACAATAGGCTGGAATTAATTAATAAACCTGAGTACGGAATAAGCATCAATGTGAAAATTGATTTCTATTAATTGAAGTGCCCTGAATCCAAGAGTAAAGGACAAATGATGAAGCTACAGTAGTGCAAAAGCTGATTAGAGCTAAACGGCAGGAACG
>JANOPU010000038.1:0-12733 GCA_031422055.1 Ferruginibacter sp. | reverse complement strand
TATTCCCATTTTATTGCAAAAGTATTAGCGTTATAAAAAGCCATCGGCCCATTTAATTTTGGTGAACGATAGCATTTTATCCAAAGTTGTTTCTCTTTCATCAACACTTCCACTTTTCCAAACCATTTGTCTTCATAAATACCGATGTAGTCTTCATTTTTTAAAGCTGTATTTTTTGCGGCTTCAACTTTTGCCCAAGCCTTATTGGCTACTTCATCGCCAGCGCCTTTTCGTTGATTCATCCTTGCGGCATATTTATCTATCCAACCAAAATCATCTAAACCTAAATAGCTGTCAGCAATCGTATTGGTTATCGAACTAAAAAGCCCGCCTCCGCCGTTTTCGGTATTGGTTAAAATAACGACACCTAAATTCAAATCGGGGTACATTGTTACAATAGATAACATTCCCGGTAAACCGCCTGTGTGCCCTACTTTTAAATTTCCTTTTACATCTGATAAATCCCAACCTAAACCATAACCGTTAAAATGAGAATTTTATCTTGGATTCCTGTTCGTTTCTAAAACGGTATGCAACCGCCACATTTCATTGTGATTTTTTAAAGAAAACAACGAAGTTTTTAAATCAGGCCCATATTTACCTTTATTCAATCGCACAATCATCCATTTACTCATATCTGCTACATTAGAATAAATTCCGCCGGCAGCACTACCCATTCCTATATCGTAAGCATCAATTGTTTTTATATTTCCCGATTCTGAAGAATGTGGAGTTGCTAAATTGCTTTTATCTTTCAGTAAACTGCCTACAAACGAATTATTCATTTGTATCGGTTCAATTATTCTTTTTTGTACAAACAGTTCATAGCTCATCTCACTGGCCCGGGCAATTACTTCACCTGCTACTATATAGAGTAAATTATCGTAATCAAATTGAGTTCTAAAAGCAGAAGTTGGCTTAAAATGTTGAAAGCTGCTAACAACATCTTTTATAGTAAAGTTTGAGCCATCCGGAAAAAACATTAAATCGCCTACACCTAACCCAAGTCCGCTGCGATGCGTTAATAAATCCTGGATATTAAAATTCTCGGTTACATAATCGTTGTACATTTTAAATTCAGGAATATGGTCTTTTACTTTATCGGTCCATTTTAATTTGCCTTCTTCTTCTAAAATTGCAAGAGCTGCTGTGGTAAATGCCTTGCTATTGGATGCGATCTGAAAATTGGTGTTTTCACTCACCGGCTTTTTGGTACTTATATCTGTCACACCATAGCCTTTTGAATGAATTACTTTTCCATCTTTAACAATGGCAACTGACACACCTGCTACTTTAAATTTTACTAAGGCATCTTCAACCAGCGAATCAATTTTTGTAGAAGACAATTGAGCAAATATTGAATTAAACAATAGCCCAAAAACGAGAAATAAAATAATTTTTTTCATACGTATATTTTTACTTGAATTATAAATTGTGTTTTGTTTGACTAAATCCAATTTAATCTTTATTCATTATCCAACGCGATTTATCGGGGTAGCAATTCAATTTTTTTATTAATTAAATTCAAACTATCTTTTAACCGAATGAAACAATTTTATCCTTTTTTAAATTTCTTCATTATAAAATAGATTGCACATATAATGGCTATAAAAATAAGGGTTGACAAAATTTCCCATTTATTCAAACTGGTAAGCAACCAAATGATGGCAGCAATGCCAATGAATGGAAAGGTGAGTCCTCCCGGCATGCGGAATGTTTTTTCAACGGGTTCTGTTTTTCTCATTCTTAATTTAATGGTTGATAATATAACAGCAAGGTATACGAGAAGGATGGCAGTACTGGCAAGGACAGCCAACTGTTTAAATCCCCCGGAGACCGATAAAATAAAGATCAACGCTCCGAAGCAGATGATAGCCCAATAAGGTGTTGCAAATTTTGGATGAATCTTACCAAGGAACTTTGGGAATAACCCGTTATTGGCGCAGGCAAATAATACACGAGGTGTGTTCAACACATCGGCACTCACAGAACCAAAACATGAAATGGCTGCCGTAATCAGCAATATAGTTGCTCCAACAGGGCCAACAATTTTTTCGGCAACGGCTGCCAACGGGGCATCTTTAAATGTTGCCATTTGTGTTCCCAATATACCCTGGGTTACTGTTTGGAGCAACAAATACACGATGAGCACCAAAACACCTCCCAGTAAAATTCCAAGTGGTACTGTGCGTTTGGGATTTTTTATTTCACCGCTAACTCCCAGTGCTGATTCAAATCCTGAAAAGGCAAAAAATAATATCAGTGCAGTGCTTCCAAATGTTTTGATCGGGGGCAGATGCTCCCAATGAAGGTTAGCCGAATTGATCTTTCCAAAACCAAAAATGATAATTCCAACCAGGGGCAACAACTTAATGATACTGATCAATTTTACAACAGCTACGCCCTGTTTTGCACCCCTGATGTTAACGAATACCATAAAACCCAACAGTAAAAAAAATAAAAAACCACGAAGCCATGGGTTTAAGAAAACCGGAAAAATGATAGCCAATGAATCAACAATAATATTCATCAGTGCCGCATCGGATAAGACACAATAGCCAAAAAATAAAATCCAGCTGATAATAAATCCGGTAAACTCTCCAAAGGCAGCCTCAACATAAGCATAACTGCCACCGGCAGTGGTTATTCGGCTTCCAACTTCTGCATAACAAAGCATGATAGCAGCCAGCATGATGCCGCAAAAAATATAGCCGAATACAGCAAATGCACCCAGTTCGATACCAACAATTGCCGGCAATGCAAAAATGCCTGCGCCTATTGTAAAACCAACAATGGAAAGTGCAAGACCTGAAACGCCTATCACCCGTTTTAATCCTTCTTCGGTATTTTCATTTTCCATGTATTGTTGATTCTGTTCCGATTTTGGTTAAAAGAGTTTTATTTTTTTGCTTCATTGGCTTTTAAAATACGCAAAAAATTTCCTCCCAGAATTTTTGTAATATCCTTCCTGCTATAACCCTTTTCTACCAATGCTTTTGTAATTAACGGATAAGAAGTTACATCATCGAGTAGTTGCGGAGTCAGGTTAATGCCATCAAAGTCGGAGCCGAGACCAACATAATCCACACCCACCAGTTTAATGATATATTCTATATGGTCAATTAGCATGGATAAAGGAGGCCGCATCTGATTTGTTTCTGCTGCATATTTTTTATACAGGAAATCCATCATGTACCATTCATCCATACCCGCTTTAGTCAGCGAATCACTTTCAGCAGCATGCTTTTTAAAAAAAGAAATTTCTTTTGCTCCAAAGCTGCTGTCTATAAATCCCGGGTTAAAATTTACCTGAATAACGCCTCCATTCTTTGCGATCGCTTTGATCTGGTCATCTTTTAAATTACGACGGTGTGGCACAAGCGTATATACTGAACTGTGAGAAGCAATAATGGGTTTTGTAGTTAACTTTATTACATCCCAGAAAGTCTGGTCTCCGGCATGACTCACATCGATCATCATTCCGATTTCATTCATATGTTGTACTACTTGCTTACCAAAATCCGTTAGTCCTTTGTGGGAAAGGTTTGGATTGGTGGTTTCATCTGCTGCACTGGTAGCCCATATGGGTGCTGTGTTATGTGTTAGCGTTAAATATCTTGCACCACGCTTATATAACGCATCCAGTTTGTTCAGATCATCTTCTATCATGTGTCCACCTTCCACACCAAACATTGCTGCGATCTTATGTTGCTTTACTGCTTTCAGCAATTCGGCATAATTGGCAACTTTCGCAATTTTATCCGGGTTTCGTGCTACAACAGCATCAAGACTATCCATTTCCCTGTTGGCAAAGGAATAGGAATTTTTAAGGCCCCCATCACTATAAACAGAAAACAGTTGTACATCCAGCCCGCCTTTTTTCCAACGGGCCAGGTCGCTATGAGTTTTTCCGGTAAGGTCCTGATCGAATACAATCCCTATATCTGCGGCTTGCATCAGAATATCATTGTGCGTATCTACAAGAATAGCTTTAGCATGAATTTTCTGATACGATTGTGCCTGTATCTGATGGGTTAAAAATATGCTTATAATTAATATCTTTATTTTCATTCTATGTATATTAAGGGTTGGTTGTTTTTCTTTTTTTTAATCTAAAGAATTCCTCGCAGCTCAGCTGCGGGGGGAATGAAATATTTATTGCCACAGATTCGCAGATTAGATTTTTTATTCTATTAAATCTGTGAACCTGCCTGCCGGCAGACAGGTCTGTGGCAATTTGTTTTTTGTTTTTAGATACCTCGCAGCTTGCTGCGGGGTCATTCATTGTTTTGTACCAGTGATATTGGAAAAATATAAATCTGAATTTTTTTAAAAATTATCCGGTTGCATATTTTTTGTAATGAACTACAAATAACTCAGCCACCATTTTTCTTTGTGGCTGGTTTTATATTTATCGTACCATTTGCATAATGGATATAAGGAAATGATTACTGCAGCCCAAACCAGGTAAACTATACCAAGGCCAAAACCTTCGCCGGGGGCTACAAATAAGAATGGATATACGGTTCCTATATTAGACGCATCTGCCATGGAATGACCTCTTGCAAAAAAACAAATGGCAGCAAGCAAGTGTATCAGGTAAAGATGAAGGATATAATAGAAGAAAGCCGTTCTGCCGAAAACGATCATTGTATTGGTAAACCTATTTTTAATTTTTTCCATAAAAGCCAGCAGAAGCAAAGCCGGGCCAATCGTAATGCAGAGGTACAATAATGAAGGAGGATATTTATCTACATTTAAAAAAGAAAGAAATGTATAAAATGTATTTTTCTGTGTAGTCCAGTTAATGGGGTCTCCATACCAATTACTGAAACGAAGGATTGCAAAAAATAAGATCAGTCCCAGGCCGATGCTATTCAATATTTTTCTGCGCTGACAGGAAGTAAATTTTTGAGTAAAGAAAATACCAAAACAATAACCCAGCATCATCACACCTGTCCATACCGGAAAAGGATATACCAACATGGCAAAATGATTTGTTGCAAATTCATACGGCACAAATGTTCCGTGATGAAAAAGATCCCACCAGAAGTTTGCTTTAAAACCGGGAGCAGCTTCAGGAATATCCAGCAGGTTATGGCCAAAAACAAGAATGGCTCCCAAAGCCAGGATAAAATGATAGGGAATCCGGATGATTATCAAAAGGCCCAGTATGAACATACTGATGCCAATGGCCCATATTACCTGGAACGGTATGATATTATATGAAGGGTTAAACGTCCATGCCATAGCAATAATTACCCACTCTGCGGTTATTAGCCATAGTCCGCGCTTGATAAGAAATACGCCCAATTCTTTTTTTGTTTTGCGAAGGCTTTGTAAATAAACAGAAGTACCCGAAAGAAATACAAAAATTGGAGCACAAAAATGTGTGATCCATCTGGTAAAATACAACAGGGGAGTAGTAGTTGCTAAATTTAACGGGTCATCCAGGTTAGCACCAATATGAAAATAATCCCTTGTATGATCCAGCGCCATGATGACCATAGCAATACCACGAACGATGTCGATGGATTCTATTCTTTTTGAATTGGCATCCGCCCGGATGACCTGATCGGATGGAGTTAATGATGATTGCATGATTGGTTGCTTTAATAGAATGAATTTGTGAATTCAATCTATGTAAAATAGTTATTACAAATAACTCAACTGCCATTTTTTTAATTTTTCAAAAACGGGAAACTTTAAAGTTGCACTATGAATCAATTGCGTAGTAATATACATCCTATCTCTCGCAGGATAAAATATAAAGCAATTTAGAAACTGGTTGTTAAAATTGCTGAGTCGGGAAACATTGTTGTGCAGATGCTTAAGTTAATATTTATTTTGTCTTATGCGCTTCCATATCGATCTCAATCAACTGTCCGTCTACTGCCAGGCCTTTTACTTCCAGCCAGGTACCGGTTGGGAATTGTTTTTTATAGATGGAATTTCGAAAGCCTGATACTTTGATGAAATCCGCCATATTGGTGGTATAAATATTTTCTGCTACCACATCATTAACAGAGTAACCATAATGCTGTAAAATTTTTTCCAGATCGGCATAACAATTTTTCATTTGTTGCTCCATGTTACCCGGCGCAATTATCATCCCCGAATCATTCATGCTTACAGCTCCGGAAATTTTAAGATCATCACCAATTCTTACCGCATGGGTATAGCCATATTCTTTTTCGAGTTTTGGCCGCAGGTTAAAATACTCAGGCGCTTCACTGGCTAATGGTTCTGTTGCAGCAGTTTTTGTTGTGCCTGTATTATTGCAACCAACAAATAATAAGGAACCCACAAATAGGATTATTGCTGAATAAAAATAGTTAGTCATTTTTTTAAAATTTGAATTGATGAATCGTTTGTACTTTGAAAGATACAGGCTTATCAGTTTACTATGGCCATTTGATTTTCTAAATCTCTGTTTTCTAAATTAATCACCCGTTCTACTTGCTTATTGATATTTAAAAACTGCAGTAGCAACCAGCCCAATGCAATCATAACTGCAAAGGCGAGCAACGTAATTTGCCAATTAAAATTTGTCTTAATTGGACCTATTAAGGCAGCAAGTGCAACACGCCCAAGGTTACCAATGGTCATATACAATGTAAACTGGCTTGCCGAAACTTTTTTCCAGCAACACTGCATGGCAATGGCAAAAATTCCAATACAGGCAAAAGTATACAGCACATTATAAATTATCATAAAACCATAAATAAAAGTATTGTTCACCCAATATATTTTTGAAAATGCTAAAACAGCAGTTAAAAGAACCATACCGATAAAATAGATATTCATCATTCGGTTTTTTCCAAATTTGTCAATTAAAATACCGCCAATTAGCATACCAACAATACCACCAATTAATTTAGCTGTAGCATAAAATTGAGAATAATCAATGTTAGTCCAACCCAATTCATTTACAGTAAAAATGGGTAGTAATGTATCAATATAATTATATGCACCCTGGCAAATAAATAATATACATGCAAGCAACAAAGAGTTGCGTAAACTAAAAACACTATACAAAGATTTAAATATTGTTGTCCAACTGGTCAATTGCATTTTTTTAGTTTCGGGAGATGCAGTGCCGGATGTCCATGGCACTATTTTTTCGCCTTGCCGTTCTCTTAAAAATAAAGGTACTAGCATAATAGCACTAATCATAACCGCAAGCAGGAGTATAGCTGTAGTAAAATTATACTCATGTAAAAGCCAGGTACCTAATGCCAGCGATGAAGAAATACCAATAATTTTTGAACCCCACATTAAGCCATTGGCACGGGCTTGTTGGTTTAGTGGAATAATATCAACTGCCATTCCATCGGTAGCCACATCCTGAAAAGCCCCAAAGAATGATACTACAAAGCCCGCTGCCATAAAAAGATCTAAATTATTTAAAGGATCAGGTACATAAGCCATGGCAATACAACTTATTATTAATCCAATTTGACCCAAAAGGACCCAGGGCCTTTTGCGTCCCATAGGCAAATATGTATATCGATCCATTAGTGGAGCCACAATAAATTTAAAACTCCAGGGCAAACCACAAGCTACAGCAAAGCCTGCTATTTCTCCGGGAGTTTTGCCATTCATTGCCATCCAGGCCGGAATGCCATAAAATAACATACCCTCTGGCACACCTTGAGCAAAATACAAGACAATAAAATGGAAATACCTTAAAAAAATATTTTCTGAAAGAGCAGGGATATGGCTACGTTGCTTTAGCGGAATACTGATGATCGCTTTCATAGTATTAGTATGTAAGGTTTTATAAGAGCAGATATGCTATTGCAATTAAAATCCAGATGGTTTTAATAAAGTCCTCAAGGGTTTACTAACCTTGAGGACTTTAACACATTTATATAGCTTACTTAGAACTTAAATCAGCACGCAGAAAAAGTAATTCACTCCAGCTTTCATCAATATATTCAGCAACATCTTTTAGATATTGCGCATAAGAGCCTTCTCCATTGGCAGCTTCGTATGTTTCTTTAAATGGTTTACGAAAACCCGGTGCTCTTTCTTTTAAACCTTGCTTATACCTTGTTACCAAAGTGTACTGATTTTTTCCGGATGAACTGGCTGAATAAACAGCAACCGTTACACCTGTAGCAACCCAGTTTTTTTTCAATTTCTTTATAATATTTACCACATTATCACCCTTCCCAACTTTGGGATACAGATGATTAATATTGATCTTATCAGAAAAGTCACCCAATGCTACTGTACTTAAAGAATCCTGGTAAACAGAATACCCACCCGATTGCCTGTCTGTTAAATAGATGGCTACATTTTTATTCCAATCCAGGTTATGCTCTGTTCCTAAATTACCTCTAACATCCTCTGTTTCCCAGCTTGTTGGTCCTTCGGTAATATGATAACCTCCTATATCCGGACCTGATTGTATGGCAAACACACGCCAAAAGGCAGTACCCGTGTGATATTTTTGTGCATGGGAAGCCAGTGCTTTTTCAAACTCAAGCACTTTATCCATTTTTGGAAATACCCGATGGGTAGAAATTAAATTTTTTGTTTGGCTTATGCCTGCAAAAGGAATAAGCATACAAAGAAGAAAAAACATCTTTGTCTTAAATTGGAGATTCTTGTTCATGTTAGATTGGTTTATTGGTTAAAAAGAATGGTTTGATTGTTTGTTGATTACTGTCTTCAGCGGCTACGGTGGATAGTGTAAATTTCAACCAAACAGCTGTTTTTAGTGAGTACAAATCAACCATTATACTGTACATTTTACCCAATTAACGGGACAAATTGTTCAACAGCAGGATTAATTCGTCATTTTACCCAATGAGCCGTAGTTTCTTTTTAAACCATTCATAAAAAATGAGGGTTCCTTTTATCTTTATAAGCAAATGCATAAAACCCTTATGGGCATAAAGATATTTCTTACCGTTTCCATATCAAAAGATGTTTGAGGTTATTGAGTAGTAGGATCTTTTTGGACATAACAGTTTCATCAGTCCGGTTTACATTCGGTGTTTTTTTTTGGTTATTTTCTTCAGGATTTGGGTCCCGTAATTTCTTATTATCTTCCATTTAAGAGAAACTATTTTTGAAGATTAAAACAGTATTACACGGGAATGGATAAATTATGAAGGATAATGAACTATTGCCATGAAATCTTATCTTCAATATTCAAAATATTGCACTTAAATTATTAAAGGATGAAAAATATAATAAAACTGCTGTTAATTATTTCACTGATGCCGGCAACAGTGTGTTTTGCACAAAATAAAGATTCCATTACCATTGCAGCTTTTATAAAAGAAGCGAATGAAAATTCGCAACTGGAAATAATGGCTAACGAGTTATTTAATGGAATTGGGCCAAGACTGGTTGGCTCACCAAAAATGCAACAGGCGCATGATTGGGCAGTTGCTAAATATACTAACTGGGGCATAACTGCCCGCAATGAAAAATGGGGTGAATGGCGTGGTTGGGATAGAGGCATTACACATATCGACATGATATCTCCATGGGTTAAATCACTGGAAGGAACACAACTCGCCTGGAGCCCAAATACAGGAGGCAAAACTATTACAGCCGAACTGATCATCATTGCAGATGTGGCAGATTCAATGACTTTTCAACAATGGCTTCCAAAAGTTAAGGGCAAGTTTGTATTGATCTCAATGATGCAACCAACGGGCAGGCCTGATTATAACTGGGAAGAATTCGGAACAAAAGAATCATTTGAAAAAATGAAAAAGGACCGTACTAAACAAACCGATGCCTGGAAAAAAAGGATCAGTAAAACTGGATTCAGTAACAAGGATCTTCCATTGGCATTGGAGAAAGCTGGTGCAGCCGGTATTGTTGGTTCATATTGGTCGGCTGGTTTTGGAGTAAACAAAATCTTTGATGCTAAGACAACTAAAATACCAACGGTGGATATTGCTTTGGAAGATTATGGACTTTTATACCGGCTGATAGAATCGGGTAAGAATCCTAAGATCAGTATTTATGCCGATTCAAAAGAGCTGGGTGTGATGCCAACCTATAATACCGTTGCTGAAATAAAGGGAGTTGAAAAACCAGGTGAATATGTAATGATGTCGGCCCATTTTGATTCATGGGATGGCGCAACCGGTGCTACTGATAACGGTACCGGTACATTGGTAATGATGGAAGCCATGAGGATCCTAAAAAAATTATACCCTAATCCAAAACGCACTATTTTGGTAGGGCATTGGGGAAGTGAAGAGCAAGGCTTAAATGGTTCGAGGGGATTTGTAGAAGATCATCCTGACATTGTAAAAAATATGCAGGCTTTATTTAACCAGGATAATGGTACAGGCAGGGTTGTAAATATTTCCGGTGCAGGATTTTTAAATGCCTATGATTACCTGGGCCGCTGGTTATCAAAAGTACCCGATGCATATAAGAAAGGATTGGCAACAAAATTTCCGGGAGCGCCTGCGGGAGGAGGTTCAGATAATGCTTCTTTTGTTGCTGCCGGCGTTCCTGCTTTTGGGTTAGGTTCCAATAGCTGGTTGTATGGAAGCTATACCTGGCATACCAACAGGGATACTTATGATAAAATTGTTTTTGATGATCTGTTGAACAATGCCATATTTACTGCTGCATTGGTTTATATGGCTTGTGAAGATCCGGCTAATGCTTCCCGTGAGAAAATAGTTTTACCGATAGATCCTAAAACAGGAGAGCCCGGTAAATGGCCCGAACAAAAATCTCCAACAAGAAAAGGCGGGCTGATTAAAACCGGAAATTGAGTGAATATTGTATGTCGATGGCTTTGTGTGCCTTGCAAATGTGACTGACTTTCATACAATTTATTTCTTCTTATTTTTTTTAGAACGAAGTTTTTTTACTTCCTTTATTTCTTTCAATACAGATTTGGCATTGATAGCCGATACCACTTTTTTACCTGTTTTCGCTTCTAATTCTTTCATGGCTACTTTGGCTACGTTTCCTCCCTGCTTTGCTACTTTCTTACTGTCTTCAAAAGTTTCAGGATTGGTTGCTGCTGAAATATCTTTGGTTGATGCTTCTGCCAGCATGTTTAAAATTAATTCCGTGTTTGTCATATTATCTCTCAGGTTTTCTTTTTTCAAACCTTTCAGTATTTTATATTCTTTAGTGGTTTTGTCTGACCATGCTTTGGTTATGATGTCCGTTAGGGTTGCAAATTGTACGCCTTCTTTCAATCCTCTTTTTTTCCATTCATCGGTTAGTTCTTTTCGTACTTCAATACTTTTCAGCCGCTGATTTATCCAGTTTTCTGAATAGCCCAAATTCATATAGTTTTCCAATGCTCTGTCAATACTTAATTCGGGGTCCTGCATTTCATCTAATCTTTCGGATGCTACTTTTGCCAACCACAGTTTAAAAGGTTCTGCTTTGGGGCTTGGTATAGATTGAATTAAACGAAACAATTGCTCGGTATCAGCTACATCGGTCATTCGCATTTTGCCATCTTCAGAAGGTAATTTCAACTGTCCGATTTTTTCGGACAGTTCACTGCCCTCCTTTTTAAGCTTTACTTTTAAGTCGCTCCAGTATTTGCGTGGACGATCAGTATTGGTCAATATTTCTATTACATCAATAATGGATAGAAACCATTTTTCTTGGTTTGTATCCCAAATTGTTCTTACTTGTTTATGCTCAAATAATTTTATAGCGGTTTCTTTAGTCATTGCATTTATTGTTAATTTTCTTCTATAATTTTTATTTCTTCTTCAGACAGGTCGTAATTGTCTGAACTATGATTTATTTGATTAAATGATTAGGATGATTTATATTTTTTATTCGTTAATCTTTTGAAATTTAGGCTAGTTTCTCCAAAGTTTATTAGTAAACCAATTTCTAAATTGTAAGCCTCTAAATAATTGATAGCCTGTGCAAAATGAACATCTTCTAATTTAGTTATCGCTTTTAATTCCACCGAAATAATTCCTTCTACCAAAAAATCAACTCGTCTTGTGCCTATTTGTTCTTCTCTGTAAAATATGGGCATTTCAAATTCTCTATTAAATGTAATACCAGCCAAACTCATTTCTATAGCCAAGGCTCTTTGGTAAATCACTTCCTGAAAACCATTACCAAGCATTTTATGCACAGTCATTGCACAACCAATAATTTTGGAAGTCAACTCAGAATATTTGTATTGCTCGTTAATCATCGTAATCATTTATTAATTGTCTGAACCATGATTTATTTGATTGTTGTGATTGACTTTAATTTATCAGTTCATAGTAATCATTTAATCATAAAAATCACAGTTCAGACAGCTTCCACAATTTTTATTTCTTCTTGGGTTAAGTTATAAAGTTTGTAAACCAATTGGGCTTGATGGATTTCTGGACATTTATTTAGCGTCAAGACCATAAATTTTTAAAAATTCATCATATTCTTGCTGGAATGTTTTTTTTTGATGATGTGCCTTTTGATTTTTTATGTATTGATACACTTTTTCAACTACCGATTCAGATACTGAGTAAGCCGCATATCCAGTTTGCCATGCAAATTTTTCAGTTGTCAAATCATTTTGGTTTATATAATGCGAACTGCTGCCTTTGATTTGCTTTATAACTTCTACAATTGATTTCTGAGGGTTTTGTAAAAATAAACAATGTATATGGTCGGGCATGCCGTTGATAATTCTTACTGGACAGCCTTGCTCTCTCAATTGATCTGAAATAAATGAATGTATTTTGTGTTCGACATTGCTATGAATAATGGG
>JANOPU010000037.1:0-16512 GCA_031422055.1 Ferruginibacter sp. | reverse complement strand
TTACTGGTTATTTTGATTTGTACCATGTTCTCATTTCTTTCTTGAACAATTTCCAATCTGTAACCATTCCTGCATCTGCCTCTTTTAATCCCTCTTCAACTTTCTTTTTAAATACAATATCATAAAAAATATCTTGTGCATCACTAGATGATAAGCTAGAAGACAACGTCTCTATTTCTTTTTTTACTTTATTGATTTTTAAGATTGACATTGTTTAACAGTTTTATCAAATTTACAAATTAATTATTACTCAAATAATACATCGTACTACAATTATTGTCATCAAAAATTATTCTTGTTTGTTCTAAAATGTTTTCAGCTGTTACGGCTCTGTATTTTTCAAGTTCGCTGTTCATCAACTCCGCATCGCCAAGTAGTTCATACATGGCAATACTAGATGCTCTGTTCATTACACTCATATCTTCAAAAGCCATGGCACTTTCCGTCTTGTTTTTTACCTTTTCAAGTTCTGCTGCGCTGATGCCGTCTGATTGCAACTTTTTCAATTCTTCATTTATGGCAGCTTCTGCAATTTTTATATCAACGCCTTTTACCAGTTTTCCTTCAATAGTTAAAATACCCGCGTCTGTACTTCCCAAATGATAGCAATCAATATTGCTAAACAACTGTTTTTCTTTTACGAGGCTTTGAAATAATCTGGAAGAACCTCCGCCGCTTAATATATCAGTTATCAGATCTGCTGTATAATATCTGGGGTCTGTTCTTGGGTAAATATGCCAGCATTTATAAAGTGCATCGAGCGGTACATTGGCTTTTACTTCCATAGTACGTGCTGCAGTTTGTTTGGGTTCTTTAGGTAGATTTCGGTTATATTTCTCGCCAGAGGGAATATCGCCAAACCATTTTTCAGATAAGGCTTTAATATTTTCAAAATTTACGTTGCCTGCAACAACAAGTATCGCATTGACTGGAGTATAATGTTTGAAGAAAAAATCTTTCACATCTTCCAGTGTAGCATCTTCTACATGTTTTAATTCTTTGCCGATAGTCATCCATTTATAGGGATGTGTAGTATATATAAGTTCCCTGAATTTATGCCATACATCTCCGTAAGGTTTATTGATATAATGCTCTTTAAATTCTTCGCACACAACTTTACGCTGCACTTCCAGACTTTTTTTACTGAAGGCAAGACTTAGCATCCTGTCGCTCTCAAGCCAGAAAGCAGTTTCAATGTTCTCTGCCGGTAATTGGCAATAATAATTGGTAATGTCATTGGTGGTGTACGCATTGTTTTCGCCACCAGCCATTTGTAAAGGTTCGTCGTAAACGGGTATATTTTTACTGCCTCCAAACATTAAATGTTCAAACAAATGGGCAAAGCCCGTTTTCTCAGGATTTTCATCCCGTGCCCCTACATCATATAAAACATTTACAACCGCCATTGGAGTACTTTTATCTTCATGTACCAATACCTTTAAGCCATTAGATAAAATAAATTTTTCAAATTGAATCATGTTGCAAATGTACGTTGTGCAGTATTAGCTATAAAAATATTTAATGAATGCTTTTTGTTTTCAGGGTTAACTGAAGAAGTTCTTTTTCTCTTTTCACAATCACAACCAGTTTTTGATTAGGTACCTGTAACATATTTTTATATTGTTGAATATTCCCGGAAAAGTTATTTCCCACACTTATTATCTCATCATCAATTTTAAATCCTCCTTTTTCCGCCGGAGAATCTTTTATTACGTCTACCACAATGTTTTTCCCATTTAAATAATAGATACCCAGACCTGTATATGCGTAATCAAACTGATCATAATAGTGGCTATTGGGTTGCAGGTGTATGTTCCGGCTGGGGTAATTGATTATTAAATTAAAGCGCCGTATTATATCACTCCCTATAAGTCCACCTGTAAAAGGATATGAGGTAACATTATTAACATCGTCGTATAAAAAAGTCGGCACTTTGTGAAAATGGTAGGGGCCAAGTTTTAATTCCTTTACAACAGTTAACCTCATTTTAAGCATTCCTCCCATACCTTCGGCTTGTGTAGTCAAAGGTTTCCTTCTCTTTAAAAGAACTGCACTATCTCTGGCAAACCGTTCACTCATCAATAAGCACAATCCGGCACCGGTATCAAAATAAAAATTAAACGGGATTTTCCTTTTATCTTTTATCTGCAAATATTGAATAGGTAAAGAGGTGAAGATCGGATACAATAATGTGCCTTTTCGTGGATACGTTATTCGCCCCGGAGTATACACTTCTATTTGCAGGCTATCAAAATCTACTTTTAAAATATAGCGGCTTAAAAAACTGTATCCGATGATGCCATCAATTTTTTCGCCATATACGCTAGATAAAACCTCGTAATTGTTTATATGAAAATTAAGGCCATTTACGGTTAAGCCTGGTAGCTTCAAACTTTTATCAAATACAAAATGAACTTTCCTCATGCCGGCAATTCCTCTGATACTGGTATCGGTTTTAGTTGTGGAAATATTAAATTCGCTGCAGGTTGAAGAGTCGAGTGAAATACCTCCACTGCCGGTGTCAAGGATGAAGTTCATTGTATCCTTTATATTGTCAAAACGGGCTCTTATGACCATAACACCACCACTAAATTGTAAAAAAGGGAATTTGGTGATAAACTGTGCTTCGGGTTCAGGTAATAGAATTTCCTGTGCATAGCAGTACGCAGGAAAAAAAACAAAAGATAATATGATAATGATATATCTCAAAGAAGTCGTTTACTGAAATAGATACCTTTCGGTTTGTCATTCTGGAACTTCGTTCCTCAGCATGATAACTTAGGCTTAGATAGTATTTAAAAATACAACCTAATGGATGTATTTTTGTTATTAATTATTCAAACGGATATATGGAAATAAATGATCTGTATCAAAAAGCAATGGCTTTCGAATTTCTTTCTGTAGATGAAGGGGTATTTTTGTTTCAGAACGCTGCATTAACCGAATTAATGTTTGTAGCGGATGAGCTTAGAAAAAAACAGGTTCCGCATGGTAAAGTAACCTGGCAGATAGACAGGAATGTAAATACCACCAATGTATGTATTGCCAATTGCAAGTTTTGTAATTTTTATCGGATACCGGGGCATCCTGATGCATATATTACTGATATACAAACATATAAAAGGAAGATAGAAGAAACATTAAAATATGGAGGCGATCAGCTATTGCTGCAGGGAGGTCACCATCCGGAACTCGGCCTTTCATTTTATGTAAATTTATTTAAGGAAATCAAAGCTCTTTATCCAGATATCAAATTACACACACTCGGGCCACCCGAAGTTGCACATATTACCAAACTCGAAAAAAGTACACACCGGGAAGTTCTGTTAGCATTACAAGAAGCTGGCATGGATAGTCTGCCCGGTGCTGGAGCAGAAATACTTACAGATAGGGTTAGGAGATTGATAAGCAAGGGTAAATGTGGTGCACAGGAATGGCTTGATATTATGCATGAAGCACATAAGCTCAATATCACAACTTCTGCAACTATGATGTTTGGACATGTTGAAACTTTACAGGAACGGTTTGAACATCTGGTTAAATTAAGGGATGTACAAAGCCGTAAACCAGCAGATGCCAAAGGTTTTCTGGCGTTTATTCCCTGGACCTTCCAGGATGCAGATACCTTATTGGCTAAAATCAGGGGTGTTCATAACTTAACTACTGCTGAAGAATATATCCGTATGATCTCACTTAGCCGGATCATGTTACCAAATATTAAAAATATACAGGCAAGTTGGTTAACGGTTGGTAAAGAAGTTGCACAGATCTGTTTAAAAGCAGGGGCAAATGATTTTGGAAGTATCATGATAGAAGAAAATGTGGTAAGCGCTGCGGGTGCACCTCACCGTTTTACAAGTAACACAATACAACAAGCTATAAAAGATGCAGGGTTTGAACCACAGTTGCGCAACCAGCAATATGAATGGAGAGAAATGCCGGTAATGGAAGAGCAGGTGATCGATTATTAGAAGGCTGAACCCTTTCTTCTTTGAATATTTATTGTTGAATATTGAATATTTACTCCCCCTGCTTTAAGAAAATATTCAACAATCAACGCTCTATTCTCAATGCTCAATATTAAAGCTGCTCCCGTTTTTAAGGACTTTGTTGGTCGCCTGACCAACAACATCAATTACAAATAATAAATTCAATATTTTGAAAACAAAAAAATTATTATACTGGTTTAGGATCGTAGCCATTGCTGAAGGAATTTCCTTTATTGTTCTTTTAGGCATTGCTATGCCATTGAAATATTTTATGGATATGCCAATGGCTGTTAAAATAACCGGTTACATCCATGGCTTTTTATTTATTGCTTTTGTAGCGCTTGCCTGGAATGTAAAGAATGGGCTTGGTAAAAATATTATATGGTTTGGAAAAGCATTCATTGCTTCATTGATACCATTTGGAACTTTTGTGTTGGATAAGAGTTTGAAGAAAGAGAAATTGCTGGTTAGTTAAAGACAGGATACATGAAGGATGAAAAAAGGTTTCAAAATGAGACCTTCACAAATACTTTCTTTACTTTCCCATTTTTATCTAATGCTTTTATTGAAAGTTTTAACCGTTCCGCTCCTGGTTTATGAAAAATTCTACAATGTATTTTTTTGATATAACCGATTTGAATATTTTCCTTTAAAACTTTTACTGCATCCTTATCATGTTCATTTAAAGCATCTAGCTCAAATCTTAATTGATCACCAACATGCAAAGAATCTCCCGGTAATTCATTAATACTTAGACTAGCTAGCTCAGTTAAAAAATGTAACCCAGAAACAGGGTTGTAATCGGCCAAAAACTCAAAATTATCTGTAGGCAACAAGCCTTGTGTATGGCCAAGCAAATAGAATTTGTTGTCTTTATATTGTGGTTCAATTTCCCAGAAATCGTAGAAAGTTTGAATATCGGGTCTTTCAGACTTTATTAAGCGTTGTGCAAAAATATCCAATACGGTACCGTTGTATGACCTGTGGACATCAGGGAATTCGGTATAAGGAGTAAAGCCATCCTGTTTTGCTTTCTCAATAGATTCCAGATCGTACGAAAAAGAATAAGTATTCTGCATAGATTGTTCCAATACACCTACAATATGCCTGCCGTGCCCCTGGCCTTTTCGCCAGCTTACATATATTTTATCAAATTCCTTCATGAACTAATTGCTGCAATTTTTCGAAACGTAAAGTTATAATTTTAAAAATGAGTTCCTTTCTCTTTTCCGGAATTTTATAATAGCTATAACTTTCCGGTACTTTTTCATCTACATTTTTGATGATTTCCAATAGTTTTTCAGGGTTAAATTTTTCAATGATTTTCTTTATAAACAAAGCTATATTGTCGGAATAATTTGTTCCCTTTATTTTGACAAGTAATTCAAAATGGCCAAGTTTTTTGCGTTCCCAATGAATTTCAGATAACCCCTTGTCAATGTATCGGTTCAGTTCTTCCCTTGAACTTAATAACTGATCAACACGTTCATCTGTAAGCTCCCTCCCAAGACTGCTGCCGTTATCATATATCGGTGCAAATTTATTTCGGGATTCATAGTGAGATTTAGGAATTGATGCCTCATGTTTTTTTAGATTATCATGTGCTTTATTAAACAGCTTCCTAACAACCCGGATAATCCATTTCATTGGTTTCGAAAGTTTATGAAAACCATCTCTTTTTTCAAATTCTTCCAGAATATCAGCAATTAACCTCTGCTCGGTTATGATAGCCCAATTTTCCTGATGTCTATCGCCATTGCCAATCAGTGAATCAAAAATAATAAGCTTGATAATGTCTTCAATAAAATGTGCATATTTTGACTCCAGAGAATTTTTAATCATATCAAACGTGTACCATGTTTGATGTTCTTTTTTGGCAGGATCATAGGTCGGCGAAAAGGCCTGCAAATATTTTACCCCTTCAACAAGTTCCTCCATTTCACCATTGATCATTGACTCACTGATACAACCCATTACTTCGCCGTCTGTTGCAATATCATACCGCAGCATATTAAAGCCAAGCATTGTACCCAGTTCATAAGCAATGATCTCATTCCAGAATTCATAAGTAAAATTTTTTCCTGGCTTTGTTTCAGTTGCAGGTTTATGCTGAGATTGTTTAAAATAATAAAACTTTCCATCCGGGGACTGCAGGTATTTTTTTGCCCTGGTACCTCCCGTGCTAAACCAAAATTGCTCACTCCATTCATCTGTTATGGTAAATAATTCAGGCATTATGCATTTCCCTCCACCAGTTTTATTTCTTCCTCCGTTAATTCATATAGTTTATAAACCAATGCATCTATTTCTTTTTCCCAGATAGTAGTCACTGCTTGAGGATTTTCTTTTTTGGCGGATAAGATTTTATCTACGAGGGTGATGAAGGGGGGTTGAGAAGAAGAATTTTTGATCGGTAATTTTTTAAACTCTTCGACTCGAATCTTTGGAAATAATGAATCGAATTCATTCTTTTCGTGTCTAAAATACCAAGCTAAAAGTTTAGACGCTAATAAAGCCTGAATAAAATAAATATTTATATCTTCTCTGGGCAAAGCAATATATAGGCTCCTATCATTTTTAAATTCTTCCTCCACAACAGTGCAGATAAAATTCTTTTCTCCTAAGATTTCTCTAAATAATATTCGCTTTCCTCTAAAAAATCTTTCATTACGAGGAGCTGCAAGCCAATCTCCATAACTAATGAAATGTTTTTTGTCCCAGGTGTATCCGTATTTAAATAAATGCTTTCCTCTCAATTCAGGTACAAAAGTTTCATCTTTCTTCGTGTCTGAATGGTATGCCTTGCTTTCAATTATTTCTTTTGATTGCCCAGTATAAGAATCATACGGGTTTATTCCTCTTGTAATTTCGAAAAATTTTTCTAGTTGACTGCTATTGTTTTTTATCTTTTGAATAATTTTATGCTTATCGTCGTCCACCTCTAAATCAAAAACAAACCCATCATTGTTTTCAAATCTTGCTTGGCTAATTACTCTTTTTAGATTGGGTTCTTTTTGAATAAAATTCCAGACTGCTGTTTGATTTTGTTCTTCCTGACCATATTCTTTTTTTTGGGATATAAAAATTAATGTATCTACAGAGGCCTCTTCAAATGCATTTGATATATTTGGATTAATAGAAAAACAATTTAATTTTTCTAGAATATATTTTCTACACTCTGACATCATTAAATTTTTAAGCCAAGAATTAGGGGTAATTAGACTTATGTGTCCACGATTTTTTATAATTGTGTCAGCTCGTTCAATAAAAAGTACATATAAGTCGAATTGGTATTGGGCAGTTTTATAACTCTCAATATATAATTTTTTTGCTGATTTTACATTAGAGCCGGTAACATAAGGGGGATTGCCAATAACTACGTCGAAACCTAAAAACTTCCCATCACTGTTTAGTATTTCAGGAAATTCAAATCGCCATTCAAAAGCATCTTTATAAATAACACTGCTTAGTATATCGTCTTTTTCTTTATTTAATTTATCAATTGCGGCACTCAGTTTTTCAAGTTCCTTATTGGCTTTGCTTTTCTTTTTAGCCTCAGTACTAAACAAATCGGTTCGTTGTAATAATGCCAGTTCGCCACGTAGTTTGCTTAGTTTTTTATTAATGGGGTCATAAGTGGCTACATCTGTTTTAAAATCTTTTTTAATGGTATCAATCAATTCTTCCATCTCATGTTTTTCTTCCTTACTTTGTGCATTTCGGTAGGTTTGCACAGCTATTTTATAACTATCAATATTCCATTTGCTTTTCTTAAGCGTGCCGCTGAGATCAGCATCTAAAGCAAAGCGGCTTATTAAACTATTCCCCTGTTTAATATTGATATCAATATTGGGCAGTGTTTCCAATTCGGCATAATTACTTTCTTTGGTATAGTAGGCGTTCTTTAATAATTCAATCCATAAACGCAGGCGGCAAATTTTTACACTGTTGGAATTTATATCTACGCCAAACAAACAGTTTTCAATCAGGGTTTCTTTTTCATGGAACAGGGTTTCCTGCAGCCATTGCAGTTCCGGCTTTATATTGCCTTTTTGGTTTAAAGTATATTTAAAAAAATCTTCCGTTTCTATATCCTGTATAATGAGTTCATCATTCTCAATGTCTATTTTGTATTCCTTGTGATTGATGCGCTGCCCGTTGTGGTGGTACTGCAATATTTTTAAATCATGTTTAATGGAGATCAATTCATTTAATGCACTTACCAAAAAGTGGCCGCTGCCCACCGCCGGATCACAAATAGTAATGCTGTTGATAATAGCATTTGCCTGCTGTCTTTTTTCTTTATCGGCATATTCAATGGCTTCCTGCAGGTTTTCAAAAGTTGCGTGGTTCCAGTTATTTACCTCATTAAATTTTTGTACTGCTGCACGGCGCAGGGTTTCCCGGCACATATACATGGTAATGAACCCTGGTGTAAAAAAAGAACCGTCTTTATACCCGTTTATCTTTTCAAAAATTAAACCCAGCACACTGGCGTTAATAAGGTTTTTATTTTCTTCCTGTATCTCGGCTTTGCCTTCGCTGGCAAAATCGTAGCTATTTAAAAATGTAAATAAATAATTTAGCGTGTTTAAGGAGCCTTGCTTCCGCTTACTGTTATCCTTTAAAACAGTGCTGCTGTAAAGCGGCAGAGGTAGGTTATTATCTAAGGCAGAAATGTCAATGGTTTTACGTTCCAGCTCAGTACGTTCAAATAAGGAACTGTTTAGGTAAGGTACTTTACTAAACTTGCTTTTTAACCGCTCTCTTCTATTGTCTGGCCTTTCGGCCAACACTTGTAAAAACAGGTTATTCAGTTCATCAAAATCGTGAATAAAGTGATCGTTTAAAAATAAGTACTCAGTATTTTTTTGGTGATAGCTGTACAGTTGTGCCTCCAATAATTTTAAAAATAAAATGCGATTTATCCATGTAATGCAAAGTTCCAAGGCAATACTGTAATATTGTTCATCTTTTGTAAAACCAAATTTTGTAACGTCAGGCACATATCTCAGGCAGTCTCTATCCTGTAATTTAATGATGGCATTTTCCAGTAAAGAGGCGTCACTGCTTTCTTTTTTTCGCTGAATTAGTTTTTTGCTCCCCTCTTTTATCTCTTCCAATCCAACCATGTGTAAAAGTTCAGCATAGAAATTTTTATCTAAGCTATTGCTGTCATTAGTAAAAGGAAGCTTTAATACATGTGCAGGACTTAACATTTTATAAAGTGGGATAAGTTTTTCGTCATCCGTTTTATCTGTGTTGCTGATGTATTTTTTGTAGCTATTCAGGTTAAACTGTGTACAGGTAATGGTTTCATTGGTTTCATCCAATATTCGCTTCAGTTCTCCATAAAAGAAAGGATTGTCTTTTTGATCGTTTACAAAAATTTCATATAATTTTTTTATTTTGCCATTGCGGTAAATTTTTTTATCAAATTCATTGGCATCAATAAGTATCCAATTGTTTACATCCGTGGCAAGCAGGTATTTTATTTCGTTATTGGCAGGAGTTGAGTTTCTTTCCTGTAAATAATAAAGTACGAGTTCATGAAAAGCCTTTACGTTGGGTTTATCCGCAGTAATCATTTCAGGACTTCCTGTTTTTTTAATTTCTGCAATTACACCAACTTTATCCTTTGCTGTTTTACCTGTGTGTATGGACAAATCTTTCCGTTCTTTATTAATAGTAATGGCGTGGTTTGGGTTATACCAGGTATTGCGGAGAAATTCGGTGATAAAATCTTTGAGCGTATCCTCACTCTGCCCCGTTTCTGCCTTACCGAATAGCAGGGTCAATTGTTGTTTGAATAATTCAATATTGTTACGGCTTACCTTTTCTTTCAGATAAGCTTTATTCAATGTTTTAAACGGAGATTGTAGGTTGAGTTGCATACAGGGCTTTGAAATAAACTGTAAAATAAGAAATGCCTCGGTATAATAAGTTCTCAATTTTAATTCCTTAGGAGTGTATTAACAATCTCAGGATTTTTCTAATCTTCCTAAATAGCTTCTCCACATGAATTTATACCGATTATACCCTTTATTTAGTCCAATATTTTTTCTGTCGGTATAATCCCATCTAATATTTACTTTCTATCGCTGCTTTGATACAATAATCAATTACCAATCTGCGTTATTACAGGTACCAAATAAACCCTATATGAATATAACCAGAACTGATAATGTACACCCTATCATGCAGATACTAAAGAATTTTATTAATAAGCTAAGGCAAAATCCGGAAGTATACCCTATAAAATATTACAAGAAAAGCCATCGGTTCAGAAAAAACTGGAAAACCCCTATAGTAAAATAACTATACCCTGTGGAAAATACATGTTGATTAATTCAGCACTTACACGCTTGACAATGCCCTACCATTGTTTGTACTTTTACCCTAATAAAATCCAATACTCTTAAACCAAATCTTATGAAAAAAAATGAACCCCCAACTTTAATTTTTTCTGTAGTATTGAAAGTTGTAACCAGCGCTTTCAATAGTTTGTTCTTCACTGAAAACAGAGATTTTCAGCGTTTAAAGAATTTTATAGCGTCTTAAAAGAAGCCGTAGCTTTCCTCTTCACCACCAACCCTATTCCCTTGTATGAAAATATAAGGGAATTTTTATGCCATGTCGACGAAGGATGTATCTGTCAGGAAGTAGTACTCTTTTTTGATTTATAGAGATCATGTGCTAACACTAGGATGACATTCTTACCAAACATTTCGGGGACAACTGTCACCATATTTATTTCCTATAATAAAACCAATGAGTATTTCATGGGTACCTCTTGAAAAATTATTTAAATTGGAGGTAGTGTAGTCATAAGAATATCCGATATTAAATATATTAGATACATTCAAGCCAACCATAGCGGTTATACCATCCTTATGGCGGTATCCTGCACCAACCCAAACCAGATCGAGATATTGAAGCTTGGCATTGATCTCCACCTGTGTAGGTGCGGGTTGTATATATTTAACCATCAATGATGGAATAAAATTAAAATCATTCCCTAACAGGAAACGATAACCGGCTGTTGCAAAAAAATGAGGAACACTTTTTCCTTCCGTTTTTTTAATAATATTATTTGAAAAATCAATTTTGGAAGGAACGAGTTGTTGTGCGGAAATGCCAATAAAATAATCTGCTGAATAAAGGTAAAGACCTGCATTCATATCAAAACGAATGTTATTAATAAGTCCGCTATTATATACAGCCGGATCAACTGTTGTATTGAATTGTAGTTTATCTGCGTTGATACTGATATTAGAAATTCCTGCGCCGATACCTGCAGATAGGCTTGTTTTTGTAGTTAAGCCAACATGATAGGCGTAAGTTAACATTCCTGAAAAATTATTTAATGGCCCGGTACGATCATTGATCACCTGCAGGCCCCATCCATGATGTGGCGGAGATACGGTATATTCATCCCAATAACTTTTACCTCTGGGGTTAAGGCCAGATACTTTTAAGGATGTAGCGGTAGTTTTTTCATCTTTCTTGCCTAATGGCCCATGTATTGTAAGGTAAGAAGTTACAGGCGCATCTAGTAAACCAACCCATTGTAACCGGTGACTTGCTTTAATATCAATATAGTTTTCTATCCCCGTAAGTGCAGGATTAACTATAAACTGGTTAAGAATATACTGTGTATAATGCGCTTTCTGCTGTGCCATCACAGTAGTTCCCATAATGACAAAAACAGTATAAACAAAAAACTTCTTCATAAGGTGTTTTCTTTTCTAACGCCTTCTTAATTTTTCAGCACTTTAAATTCTGTCCGGCGGTTTTGTTGCCTTCCATCAGGGTTATCTGTTCCATCAATATTGGTATTGTCAGCAACAGGAACACTTTCACCATATCCCTTACTCATTAACCTGGTTTTATCAATGCCTTTACCAATCAGGTATTTTACAACTGTTTTTGCCCTTGAGTCAGATAGTTTTTGGTTGTACGCATCATCCCCTTTACTATCGGTGTGTGAATTTAATTCTATCTGTAGTGCAGGGTTTTCATTCAGCAATATGACCAGCTTATCCAATGAAGCAAAAGATGTTTTCTGCAGGGAGGCTTTGTTGAAATCATAATAAACATTATCAACCTTAACAGCTTCTTCCGGTTTCGGTATCAATGTAAGACAAAGATCCGGGCCATTAAATTTATCTTCTTCTTTATCATCCGGACCTGTATACGTTACACTGTTATTGAAATATCCACTGTCACTTGCAAGCGCTTTAACGGGTAAAAATTCTTCTACCGTAAATGAGTACCTTCCAGTTGCATCTGTTGTAGTTTCTGAAATGATCTTATTATTGATGGTATCAGCAATCACTACTTTAACATTAGCCATTGGCTGATTATTGTTG
This sequence comes from Ferruginibacter sp., assembly GCA_031422055.1. Lineage (GTDB taxonomy): Bacteria > Bacteroidota > Bacteroidia > Chitinophagales > Chitinophagaceae > Ferruginibacter. Next base: position 4,151 of record JANOPU010000037.1, on the reverse strand, counting down.
CAGGCAAGAACGAGTCCTGATATTTCTTTCAATGGTTTTGCCCTGTTCAAGGCAAATAATTCCAGGCAGCAGGCAGCGTCCCTGTCTGAACTAAATATTACGTCTTCCAGAATATTACGTGCGGGCCCCTTGCTGGTAAAATACAGGTCGTCCTTTACAGAATTTACCGGGTGACCGAAGTTTTTTGGATCGCTTAAATTTTCGAGGGTTCCTTTACAATAAAAGAAGTCATATCCTCCCATTCCTATACGGCCATTTGTACTAAATACAAATGTGTTTGATGCATTGTGGTAACTGGCAGCCTGTTCATCAAAGGAAGTATTTATTTTGCTTCCCATATTCACCGGTGTTCCAACATTACCGGCCGCATCCAGGGTTGACATCCACAGATCAAACCCGCCAAGGCCTCCTGTGCGATCACTTGAAAATAATATGTGTTTACCATCGGGCATTACGAAGGGTTGTTGTGTATTGCTTCCTGGAGCTTCCAGTGCAGTTAATATCGTTGGCTCAGCCCAATTACCATTAACTTTTTTGCTAACAAATATTGCCGCTGTTCTTTTCGTTTTTGTTATATCCCACCTCGTAAGAAACAGATTATTGCCATCCGGAGTTGCACTTACCACACCTTGCTGTAAATCGGTTGGTTGTGGAATATTGGTTACACTAACGGCTCCAGTTGTTCCACTACTATAGTCTGCCTGGTAAATTCTATTGTTGTTGCTTTTATCATTTCCGGTACCTTGAGGCCTGGTAGAAGTAAACCATAAAGTCTTTTCATTCATCCATACCGGCGCATAACTACCGCCTTCTGCATTCAGACCGTTACTTTTTTGAACGATGTAAGCATGTATGCTTTTACGTGCCAATTGTTGTTTAATAAAACGCAGGTTTTCGATTTCCATCTCTGCAGTAACTGCATAAATATCCTTTAAAGGATATTCTGCTTTAAAAGTTGTAAAAGCAACGGACGCCTCATCATATTTCCCCATTGCCCTAAGCGTAGTTGCATAATGAAATCTGGCAAGCGGAAAAGCTGCTTTATCAAAACTGCAGGCCTGCAAGTAATGAGGGGCAGCCTTATCATGATAATGCAGTTTTCGATAACATTCAGCCAGGTTATAGATCACTTTTTCCTTGCTGTTGCTGGTAACTTTTATTTTTTTGTTTGCATTTGCCGATACAGCATATGGACTAAATGCGGTTTGCACGGTTTTGGTTTTTGCTGGTGACATGTATTTTTCATAATACTGTGCTGCAGAAAAATAGTCCCCTTTAGCGAAATATTTATCCGCGGCAGCAAGATATTCATTTACTACTTGTGCATTGGTAAAACCAAAACAAATTAAGAGCGAAAATATTAAGCTGATTCTTTTCATATACATGTTGCAAACTTTAGTAATGGTCATTTGTATTTTATTACAATCTTGGACAAACAAATTCTATTTCCGGTGTTTTAACCCTTTTCTTACCAGTAAATGATAAAGCAATCTCAAAACTGTTGCTTCCCTTTACAACCTTTCCAAGATCAGATGTATTAACATCATAACTCACGCCTAAAACAATACTTTTATGCGTAAACCCTACAAAAGGAGAAACAGCATCTTTATTCCTGTAATTAGCTCCAATCAGAAAATTTGTTAACTCGCCTGCCTTAAGTTGGGTATAAAGCCCAATTGTTTTTTCTTCTGCATTCCCTTGCCTCAGGTAAAGAATATTGGGTGTAAGTGAAACAACATCCGATAATTTTAACCGAACACCGGCGTGAACAGTATGACGCATAGGTAATGTTGCTTTTCCCGTTCCGCTGAAATCATCAGTAGGTTTTGTAATATGTGATGCCGAATATCCAATATAAAAATTCGCTTTTCGGTTTGCTGTTGCATCAAAATATAAAATACCTGCACCGGCATCAAAAGTTCCTGCACTGTTAGTTTTAAATATATCAGCAGTAGCGTTCCCCGGATTATAACCGGTTACTGGATTCCACTGATCTCCAAAACTTAACTTAGTAGCATCAAATCTTCTTTGAATAAACCCCGCCTGTAATCCAATAACTACCCGATGGTTTTCTTTTGGTCCAAAACGTACTCCTGTATAAGCAAAGTTTGCATATGCAGTTGAGTAGCGATAGCCACCATCTCCTGCAGTTTGATTTAATACACTTATACCAAAATTCATATTCTTATTGGTAGTAAATTCTGCAGAAATTCCCTGTGTTGCATATGGGGAACTTATACTGCCCCATTGAGTACGGTAAATACCAGATACACGGTATTGCCCATCAAAAGCACCTGTGAGTGCGGGATTTGTCCAGGAAGGATATATATAATACTGCGTAAAATGAGGATCTACCTGCGCAGTAATTTTCTGTACAACCAGGCTACAGCAAAGTGCAACCGGTAATAATTTAAACACTTTTTTCATGTTCTCAGTTTCTTATTTTTTAATTTAATTATAAACGGTTACCTGACGATCGTAATTGAACCAGTCAGGGGATCAAATCCGTTTTCAAGTTTAATGATATAATAATAAGTTGCTACCGGCAATGGTTTTCCTTTAATAGTTCCATCCCATGGATTAGTATATCCTGCCGATTTGAAAATTATCTGACCATATCTGTTATAAACATCTACCGTTGCTCCTGGGTAATCTGCCAGATTCTCTAAGATCCAGGTATCATTGATACCATCACCGTTTGGTGAAAAGGCATTCGGCACTTTAACAGGTCTTAATATTTTTACAACCAGATTATCAGTAGCAGTACAATTACCATCTCCCGTTGCTGTTAGTACATAAGTCTGATCAGAATTAGCAATAAGCTTTGGCATAAGAATCGTCGGATCAGATAAGCCAACAGCTGGTGTCCACAAGAAACTAATACCATTAGTAGCATTTACTATTGGCTTAAATTGTATCGGCATTCCCTGTGGTACAATAAAGGAAGGTCCTGCATCTACAACCGGTTGCAGATATACCGTAACAGGACGACTGAAAGTATCTGAGATACAATTTTCGTTATTGATTACAACAAGTTTTACATCATAAACACCGGGCTTGCTGTATCGTTTAGTCGGATTCGCTGTTGTTGAAGTACTGCCATCAGCAAATATCCATAACCATGATTTAATAGTGCTGTTAGGCGCTGTACTTAAATCAGTGAAAACATTGTCAGATCCCTGGCACAATTTATCCGGACTAACTGTAAAACTTGCATTCGGTTTATCAAAAAATGCTGAGAATGTCTGAACACTATCTTTAAAACATCCACCACTGGAAGTGGCAGTTAATCTAACATTATAAGAACTGATAGCTGCGTAAACATGGTTTGGATTCACTGCAGTAGAATTAGGACTTAAGTCCCCAAAATTCCAAATGTAGGTCAGTGAAGTTCCATCTGCAACCGTTGAAGTATTTGTAAACGAAGCCGTTCCATTTGGCATACAAACAGATGCAGGCATTGTAAAACCAGCTACTGGAATAGCATTTACAATAATTGTTCCTCTTGCAGTATCACTGATACATCCATCTGCACTTACCGTTACTAATTTTACAGTATAATTACCAAATGATGTATACAGCCTGGTAAATGGATTGTTATTATTAAATGTTGCAGTGTTGCCATCTCCAAATATCCAGTTCCAGGTTACAATATTACCTGTTAGAATGGTTGAATTATCTGTGATTTGTGCCAACTGCCCAAGACAAATACTATTACTAATAGTAAAAACAGAGAGCGGTTTAGGATTAACTCTTATTGTTTGTGTTATGGTAGCTACACAGTTACCCGTTGATGTGAATGTGTAAGTAATCGTGTGCGTACCAGCTCCAGCCAGTGATGGACTAAAGTTACCCGCTGCATCTACACCTGGTCCAGAGTAAACTCCGGTTCCGCTGACGCCATTTGTAACGGTAGCCGTTGCAACGCTAACTGTTCCTGTTACACTTTGGCACAATGCGGTTAATGCTGGATAAGCCAACGCAGGCGTTACACTAAATATCGTATTGATCACTGAATCATCTACACAACCATTGCTGTTTGTAACCGTAACACTAATGGCATGGTTGCCGGTGTTGGAATAATTATGTGTCGGGTTCTGTAATGTAGAAGCATTCAATGCTCCACTCGCAGGGTCTCCAAAATTCCATAA
>JANOPU010000036.1:0-8484 GCA_031422055.1 Ferruginibacter sp. | reverse complement strand
CGCAATAAAAATTCCCATTGACGGGGATTTTTATTGCGTTAAATAGTTATAAATGAATTATAAGAAATTAATATTTTCACTGATAATATTTTGTACTTCACTAATAGGATTAAGTCAACCTGCTGTTGATGAAAGTACTTTTAATCAGGATACTGCATTAGTAAATAGCTTACTGAAACAAAGCAAAAGTTATTTTACGGATTCACCTGCAAGAGCCATAGCTTTATCAAATGAAGCTAAAGGATTGGCAGAAAAAATAAATTTCAGCCAGGGGAAAGCTTATGCGCTTAAGCATATAGGAATCACTTATTATTTCCAGGGCAAATATGTGGAAGCACTTCAGAATTACAGCCAGTCATTAGACATCTTTAAAGAAATAGGAGACAATGTTGGGATGGCCAATATGTATAGCAATATTGGCGTGATCTATTACGATCAGGGTGATGATGCAAAAGCACTCGAAAACTATTTACAGTCATTAAAATATGCTGAACTTTCTGGCGATAAATTAAGAACACTTACAGCACTAAATAATGTAGGTGGCGTATATAACCAAAAAAAAGCAACTCATGATAAAGCTTTGCAATATTATTTAAAAGCTTTACCCTTATGTGAAGAATTAACCAAACAAACTGAACTGGGTGCTATTTCTGTAAATATTGGTTCAATTTATTCAGACAAAAAAAATATTTCCAAAGCGATGGAATATTTCAATAAGGCATTAGTAGCTTATGGAAATGAAGAGGGTAGTTTAAATGCATATAATGCCATTGGTAAATTATATACCAATGAGGGAAATTATGATCTTGCATTGGAAAATGAAAACAAGGCATTATCACTTGCTGAAAAATTAAATGTAAAAATATCCATTGTTCAGTCGTTAAAAGGATTGGGAAATGTTTATGTAAAAAAGGGCGATAATAAAAAAGCTATTGAGTATTACAGAAGAGCAGAAATACCAGCTTTGGAAATAAGGGCAAATAATGAATTAAAGGATCTGTATGAGCAGATGTCCATGGCTTATGCAAATACATCAGATTTTAGTAATGCATTCAGGTATCAGTCTTTATATTCCAATATCAAAGACACATTGTATAATATAGATACTGATAAGAAATTAGGAGGACTCCAATTTGATTTTGACCTGCAAAAGAAGCAGGGAGAGATCAATCTGTTAACCAAGGGTAAAGAATTGAATGAATCGCAGATAAAAAGACAGAAACTTGCCAAAAATGCATTTGCTGCCGGTCTGGGGTTTGTATTCCTGATTGCATTACTTATTTTTAGGAACTACCGTGCAAAGGTTAAAACGAATAAGATACTGGATGAACAGAAGGTCGAGATCGAAAACCTGCTATTGAATATTCTTCCTTCTGAAGTTGCTAAAGAATTACAGGTTAATGGCCAGTCAACACCAAGGAATTATGAATCTGTACCAGTTATGTTTACTGATTTTAAAGGATTTACTACATTGGCAGATAAATTATCTCCACAGGAATTAGTTGAAGAACTCAATGCATGTTTTATAGCTTTTGATAATATTATAGAAAAATATAAACTGGAAAAGATCAAAACTATCGGTGATTCGTACATGTGTGCAGGCGGTATTCCTTCACCGGATGAAAGGCGGATTTTTAATATCGTTAAGGCCGGTTTGGAAATTCAGGAATATGTAAGTCAAAACAATATCCGTAGAGCAGCAAATGGTTCAGAACCCTGGGATATCCGCATTGGTATTCATGTAGGGCCTGTTGTAGCCGGTGTAGTAGGAAAGAAAAAATATGCTTACGACATTTGGGGCAGTACCGTAAATATTGCCAGCAGAATGGAAAGCAGCGGTTCGCCCGGACAGGTCAATATTTCAGCTACAACGTACGACCTGGTAAAACATGAATTTATTTGTACGCATCGTGGTAAGATTTATGCAAAGAATGTGGGTGATATAGACATGTATTTTGTGGAAAGGGAAATAAATTTTACTGCAAACTCTGAAGATAATGTATCAGAATCAGAAAATAATAATTCCCGCTTAAATTAGTAATGAATACAAATTACCGGGGTGAGTTTAGTAATTACTGAATTATTTATCCTTCCAGATTCTCAATTTATTAATAATAGACTATTGAATCCACTATGCCCATCAGGCTCACGATAAGGGTTATCAATATCTTCCATCCACATCTTATCATCGAGAAAAAATTTATACTGGTATTTCCCTGCCGGCAAAATTGGTATCTCAATTTTCCAAACACCATCTTTACCCGGCTTCATCAGCAAAACATCCTGAGCCCAATGATTGAAACTTCCTGCTAACGATATTTGGTGGGCGCAATTGTTATGAATATAAAATTCAATTGTCTTTTTTTTTGGGTTGATATGTGGTGATATAACAGATTTCATAATAAACTCCTTTTTAAAATTTTATTAAATGTATTTCCTGTTTGTAGAAAGCTTTATGTTAGTATAAGATACGCCTTTACTTTCGAAAAAACAATGATCAAATATTACTGTGCATATTTTTTAATTTTGATCATTTGAATTGCAGATAAAAGAAGACAAATAACTGTGCATCTTTTGTGCAGAAATACTACTGGAAGCATAGCAATTAATATTTAAATTTGTTCCATTGGTATTTGTACGTCTAGTAGAAGTACCCCAATTGAAGAAAGTGAGTTTATTTTTATTGTATGAATTTAGAGGTAAATACTTCAAGCATTTATAGATAGCACTGATATTTAATCTTATATAGTCTTTTAATTGATATTTTATTTTAACGGTTATGAACCATTATCAGGCCTTAAAAATTTAAATATGCTGCACAAAAGATACGACTGGACAAAAAATGTTTTTATAGCTTCAGTACTTCTTACATTATTTCTTGGCTCCCAAACTACTTCTTTGGTAAATGAAGTTGATTCAAAAGAATCTGTAATGAAAACTGAAAAAGCAATCCTTAATGTAGTTAAAGAAAAGAGCATAAATTCATCTCAGTATAATTCTGATTATAATTTCTATATAGTAAGAAGATAATTTTTCAAACCCGCTTTAGATCCATTTTGTAAAATTGTTGCCAGCCAGGTGTAGGTAACCATCTGTATAAACCCGGCAGATAACCTATAAATCCAGCATAGTTAGTATTTAATGTTTCATTACTGTACTGTACTATTATTCCTTTTCATGGTTACAGCACTGTTAAAATCGAATGAATGAATTGCAATTGTCATTTGCATGACAAAAAACCTTTTAGGTTTATTTTAATTTTATTCCGATCAACCATAATAAAATGAAATACCTTTTCATACTTTTTCTGATTTTTGCCAGTGTCCTTACTTTTTCACAGGATGTTTTAACACTGCGAAAAAAGCATATAAACTTCGATGATGGTATAGCCATTAGCGGATATGATCCGGTTGCATATTTCAAAGAGGGAAAAGCAATAAAGGGTAAAAAAGAATTCGGCACTTTAGTATTTGAAGGAGTAAGTTATCGTTTTTCCAAAATAGAAAATAGAGAAGCATTCAGGAAATCTCCAGCTTCATTTGAACCTCAGTATGGCGGATGGTGTGCCTATGCTATGGGAAATGACGGAACTAAAGTTGAAGTGGATCCTGAAACATTTAAAATAACCGACGGAAAACTATTTTTTTTCTACAATCGTTTATTTACAAATACTTTGAAAACATGGAATAAGAATGAGCCAACACTTAAAAAACAAGCTGATGTTAATTGGCAAAAGATCTTTCAATAATATTTCAAACATCTATCATAAAATATCATGAAACAAAATTACACTGTTATCGGCACCTGGGTGTTACGTTTAATTGCTGCTTTTATATTACTTCAAACTTTATTCTTTAAATTCTCTGCAGCCGAAGAGTCGGTGTATATTTTTTCAACTATTGGTATGGAACCATGGGGTAGGATTGGGTCGGGTATTGTTGAACTAATAGCTGCGATACTGATTCTAATACCGAAAACAACATGGATGGGTGCATTTTTGGGAGTGGCTGTTATGTCCGGTGCCATTTTCTTTCACCTAACAAAACTAGGTATTATAATTAAAAATGACGGAGGACAGCTATTTATATATGCATTATTGGTTTTTGTCAGTTGCTTTGTCTTATTGATCATTTACAAGAATGATATACAGAAGTTTGTAAAGAATATCATGAATAAATAAATCCGGCGATTGAATAAATTTGTATATTCATAAGTCATGTTTTAGAAAACCATTTTTTTATGAAAAAATATTTAATGATTCTTTTTGTGCTTTTTTCTTCAATGATCGTAAATGCACAAAAGAAAACAATTGGGATTAGCAGATTTGTTGACCTGGCTGGAACAATAGGAAAATCCCAGGGTACAGTAGCAGCCTCATTCGTAAACAACTGGAAGTTGGGAAAAAAGAAAAGATGGGAAGGGGGTCTTGGGTTCAGATGGACAACCTATTTTGGTACCAAAAAAGATTTTATCACAGCACCTGCAAAACTGGCTCGTACAAGTACAACTCCTTTTTTAATATTTTTTGCAGGCCAAAGAACAGCATTTCATGATACACTTACTGTACAAAGACCACTGACTCATTCTGCTAACATCAGTATCAATCTGGGATATAACTTAACTAAAAAGTGGTATGCAGGTTTTAATATTGACCTTATTGGATTTACATTTGGCAGAGAGAGCAGTGCAATTCTTACCACTAACGGATTTACAAAATTTGAATCTACAGCAAAACCTGCAGCTTTTAATTTGTTGCTAACCGGAGATCATGACAGGGGTAGCCTGAACTCTGAGTTTTTTGTGAAATACAATATAACCCCAAAATGGGGGATAAGGGCTATCTACCAATTTGTATTTGTTGAATATAATACCAAAAATATTGTGCAAATTGCACCTGATGGAACAATAAATGACAGGTTTAGGAATAAAGCCAATACTTTTGGGCTGGGTGTTTCTTATAATTTTTCAGGTTCTAAATAAAACATTAATCGGAAATTATGCAATTGAAAATAGCCATAAATAATTCATTTATTCAATTGAAAGAAATTTTAGATCAATTGTCTGATATAGAGTATTCAAAACCAAGCACGGTTTTGTTCAATGCATCTATTGGACAGCATATTCGTCATATCATTGAATTGTATACCTGCCTTTTAAAAGGGTATGAAACAGGTACAGTGAATTATGAAGACAGAAAAAGAGATATTCGCATTGAAAATGATAAAATATTTGCTGTTGAATTAATGCAAATGATCTCTAATAATATTGAAAAGGCTAATAAGGATATTTTACTATACTCCTGTTATAATGAGGAATCAAGTGAATCTATTAAAGTTGAAACCAATTATAACAGAGAACTGATCTATAACCTTGAACATACAGTGCATCATATGGCTTTGATCAGGGTAGGCATCAAGGAAGTTTCAAAAATTATCATTCCGGAAGATTTTGGAGTTGCTACTTCTACTGTAAAATACCGTAAATCATGTGTACAGTAACATTTATTCCTGTAAAGGGTAAATATTTCCTCACTTCCAATCGGGATGAAAAACATATACGCAGCCAGGCACTACCACCTGAAATTTATGTTGAGAATGGAATCAGTGTTATTTATCCCAAAGATGCAGATGCAGGTGGCAGTTGGATCGCCTTGAATGAAAAAGGTATTGCTGCTGTTTTACTTAATGGTGCTTTTGAAAAGCATGAAAGCAATCCCCCGTACCGTAAAAGCCGTGGAATTATTTTTCTTGAGATCATTTATTCAACAATGCCTGCCACATATTTTAGACAAATAGACCTATCGGGTATTGAACCATTTACAATGATCATATTTGATAAAGACCTCTACGAATGCAGGTGGACAGGAACTACTATTCATTGCAAGGAATTAGAAAAGGATAAATCATATATATGGTCTTCAGCAACCTTATACAATAAAACTGTTGTTAAAAAAAGAGAACAATGGTTCGAAACATTTTTTGAAAATAGTCCCAACCCAACACAGGAAGATATTTTAAACTTTCACAGGTTTACCGGAGATGGAGACAAACAAAATGATCTCAATATGAACCGTGATGGAGTATTGTCAACTGTTAGTATTACCGGAATATCTTTACATCCCGATCAATTTACAATTAAATATCTGGATCTGAAAGATAACAGCGTTCATGAAAAGGGACTGGAACTAATATCTGTTGATTGACAATAATGTGTACTTATTCTAATAACTCCGGGTATGATCGATAAAATTCTTGACAAGCCTTTTTTCATAAAATTATTTAACTGGGAGTATTGGCCTTTTCACATTGTGTATACGCCTGTTTATTTTTATTGGTTATGGCTGGGTATTCGTAACCGCTCATTTTTCTTTTTTAGTACGTCCAATCCAACCATAACGAATGGCGGATTTCTGCTGGAATCCAAAAAGGAGATATATGACCTTATGCCAAAACAATATTACCCTGCAACATTGTTATTCAGATCCGGTTTATTGCTTAAAGATGTTCTCAATGAAGTCAAACAAAAGGGTATGCAATATCCCCTGATTGGAAAACCCGATATCGGAATGCAGGGCAAGGCGGTAAAAAAAATTGAGAATGATGAAGACCTTACTGCATATATTCAAGCTTCGAAAGTAGATTTCCTGATCCAGGAATTTGTTCCATTTGAAAATGAAGTGGGTATATTCTATTACCGTTTTCCGGATAAGTCTGCAGGGAAAATTTCAGGGATTGTACAAAAAGAATTTTTAACTGTTACAGGTGATGGGTTTTCAACGATGGAAGAATTATTAAGAAAAGACAGGCGTTTTATCCTTCAATTAGAAACATTGCGTCTTACGGATGGGGATAGTTTTGATACAATACTTGAAGTAGGGAAGTGCCACATATTGGTTCCATATGGGAATCATGTTAGGGGTGCAAAATTCCTTGATGGCAGCAATTTAATTGATGAATCACTTTCACGTGTAATTGATGAAACATGTAAACAAATTGATGGATTTTATTTTGGAAGGCTTGATATCAGATACAATAGTTGGGAAGAATTAAAAAATGGAAAGAAATTCTCTATAATAGAATTAAATGGGGCTGGAAGTGAGCCTACTCATATGTATGATCCTAAGCACTCAATCTTTTTTGCATGGAAGGAGATTATCAGACACCTGAATATACTATCACGTATCAGCCGTATGAATCGAAAACGTTACAAAATATCTTACATGAAAACTGCAGAAGGCTTACAAATGATAAGGGATAATAGTAAATATATTAAGCTTCTGGATGAATTTAAGCTGCCTGTAATAACAAGCAAATAACCAAATCATTAAGTACCCTACTTTACATAAAATTTATAGATAGTGCTTTGACTATAGGTTTCTCCGGGGCGTAATATTGTATTTGGAAATGAAGGTTTATTCGGACTGTCAGGAAAATGTTGAGCTTCCAGGCAAAGAGCCGCATTTTCTATTTGCATCACTGCCAATCCTGTTTCAGTGTTTATTTTTCTAAACATATTTCCACAGTAGAATTGTAAACCAGGTTCTGAAGTTCGCATCTCCATATATCTGCCACTTGCAGGATCGTATAAATTTGCAGATATTCCTGTGGGTTCATTTAATACAAAATTTATATCATAGCCACCCGGAAAGCTATTAATATCCTGCCCGACTTTTTTAGCAATAGTAAAATCTAACCTGCTATTAATTACATTAGCTATTTCACCGGTTGGTATTGATTCAATATCCAATACAGTATATTGATTGGCATGAATAGTCAGTTCATGATCACAAATGTTGTTAACTTTTCCCGATGATAAATTAAAATAACAATGATTGGTAAAATTAACAGGTGTAGCCTTATCTGTTTGAGCTGAGTAATCAATTATAAATTCATTTTCATCTGTTAGCGAATAAACAACATTGATATTCAAATTGCCCGGAAATCCTTCTTCTCCATCTTTGCTGAGATATGTTAATTTCAGGCTGTTTATTTTTTCTTTTTTTTCAACAGACCAACATACTTTATCAAAACCTGTTATTCCGCCATGAAGGCTGTTCCCATTATTATTTTTTGCCAGTAAATATTCTTCGCCATCCAACTCAAAGCGTGCATCACCGATCCTGTTGCAATATCGACCAACAATGCTTCCATTATATTGATTTCCGTTTAAAATATATTCATCCAATGTTTCGTATCCAACCAATACATTTCCATATAAACCATATTTATCTTTAGTAATGATCCTTGTAATTGTTGCTCCATAATTTAAAACAGAGACCTGCATACCATTTTTATTAGTAATGGTATATTCAGTAACCGTTTTACTTTCAAAACTTCCAAAAGGCTTTTCTGTAATATCTTGATTCATACTATCTATATTATAATTAAAGGTAGGTTTCAAAATAGTTGATATCGGATCGTTTATTCGCAAAGAAATATTGATTTAAACAAAAGTGAAATCGAGTATCCAGTATCTATTCTTAAA
>JANOPU010000035.1:0-2613 GCA_031422055.1 Ferruginibacter sp. | reverse complement strand
TTTCCGGGATGTTGACGGAACCACTTCCCGAAATGCTTGCGCAAGATGGGGCGAACACTTGCGCAAGAAGGGGCAGGCATTAATCATAATGAAAGCGACATTGAATAATATAACATTTTTGATCTACCCCTTTTTTTCCATCAACTTTATAAACTAGCCTATGTTCTCCAGTAATTCGCCGTGACCAAAAACCTTTTAAATCATATTTTAACGGCTCAGGTTTTCCGGTTCCTTGAAAGGGTGTCTTTTTTATTTCATTAAGTAAGTTTTTTATTTTTTCAACCATAGAACTGTCTGTTTCTATCCAGTATTGAAAATCCTCCCATCCGTTTTCTGTAAACTCGAAGTTCATGATTAAACTATTTTATAATTTAAGTTTGCGAGTTTTACCATTCTTCAATTGGCTTATTGATTCCTGAAGCCGTTGTCTGTTTGTGGAAGTTGACAACAAATGTCCTGTTTCATTTAGAGAGTTATACTCCTTCATTGACAAGATTACAACTGCTTCTTCTTCAGCGGCTCTTGAGACAACAATTACATCTGACGATTTTGATACATCATCCAGATATTTCTTCATATTGCTTCTAAGTTGAGTGATTGAAACTGCTTGCATAACTATTGTTTTTATTGTACGTTTAAAGGTACGTTTAAAAGTACATATGTCGTACTTTAATTTAAGATTATTTTGTTTAAAAGTTATAAAAAAATCCTCAAAATGGAAGAGGGTTCACAACTGGCGCAAGTGTTCCTGTTTACAATCAAATATTTTTTGGGATGTTGACGGGATCACTCCCCGAAATGTTTCGGGACAAGTGATGCCTTTTAAGTTTACCAGCCTTCCCGAATTTATGCCGAAATACTTCGGCACAGGTCGGGACAGGTTGACTGGTTTAGTAATGCTAACACCGGTCACAGACCTGCAAGCTTGAAGAGTCACAAGTGATCCTGCGGAATACTTGCGCCAGATGGGGAATACTTGTGCAACAGGGGGGAATTAATTTAAGCTAATACTAAATAAACTTCAGTCATTTTAAGACTGCAGAAAGTTTCTGAATAGTAAGTTTGCCATAACATCTATTCTAAACCGTACACTATGCCAAAGAGCACTAAAATAGTCATCGTCCCGGATGAGTTAATTATGAATAATATTTATCTTATTCGTGGGCAGAAAGTAATGCTTGATCAAGACCTGGCAAAATTATAGCAGGTTGAAACCAAACAATTAAAAAGACAGGTAAAAAGAAATATCAGCAGGTTTCCTGATGATTTTATGTTTGAAATAGCTAAGGAAGAGTTCGAAATCTTGAGGAGCCAATTTGGCACCTCAAACCTGCCGGCCGGAAAAACAGGATGGGGAGGTTCACGCTATTTGCCTATGGCCTTTACCGAACAAGGTGTTGCCATGCTATCCAGTGTTTTGAATAGTGAAACAGCTATTCGGGTAAACATTCAAATCATCCGGGTTTTTACTAAAATGAGGGAATTGCTGATGACCAATAAAGACATTTTATTACAACTGGAAAAAGTTGAAAAGAAACTTACAAAGCATGATGATGAGATCAACCTGATTTTCCAATACCTCAAAAAATTATTGAACCCGCCACAAATACCCCGCGCAAGAATTGGTTTCAGGAAAAATGATTAGAGAATATATTACTGCACATCTGGCGCAACTGGCGCAGGTGTTCCCGCATATAATCTAAATATTTTTTCGGGATGTTGACGGGATCAATTCCCGAAATAATCGGGGCAGGCTCTGCTGAACACTTGCCAGTGGGGAAGGCTGTTTCTTCTCAATGTTTAGAATCATGACAAGTTTTGCAGATTGATACAAGCCATTGAATTGGCTCTTTTCCAATGTTCCTTTTTGCATATCTCATATGATGAACTTGAGTTGCTCTTCCTCCACAATATACGCATCGCCAATTATCTCGTTTTAATACTACATAGCGCTTTCGCTTCCATTCATCTGACTTAAGGTAGACATTTCTGTAATAGTCGCGGCGGGTTAAGAATTTACGACTTAAATAATCAGATATAAAATCCTCATCTTTCGAACTTGTAGTATCAAGTTTATCATTTGCAAAAAAAATTGTGCGAGTAAATACGTAAACTATTAATACAATAATGACTAATACTCCTATAATTATAAATCCGTAATTATTTCCACTTGCATTACTTTCTTGAGAATTCTCCTCATTGCTATCAACAGGTTCTTCTTTAATATTTAACTTTTGTACTTTCTTTCTCTTCATTTTCTTTTTTACCGCAACAGTTTTCAAAGTCGAGGAAGATGAATCTGGAAGTACACTGTCTTGAGCGGTAGAAGTAACCGTTTTAAAAGTTGTATCTATTCGTAAACTGTCCTGCCCAAAACTTAAGCATGAAATACAAAAAATAATTATGAGGAGTATGAGTCTCATTGCTTTCTGCCAATCACAAATATGCGAATGTTTCTTATAATTATTAAATCTTTTATAATACCCTATTTCGACTTTCAGGCAAAAGATTAAAAAGGAGATTTGAAATATGAATTGCCGCTGATTGCATTCTAAAGGAACCCGGCTATTCTGCAGAACACAGGCGCCAGTGAAGGAGATTTTTATGTCGATA
>JANOPU010000034.1:0-1538 GCA_031422055.1 Ferruginibacter sp. | reverse complement strand
TGCGATATTTACCAAACATAGTAACAACGCCGATAAATCCCTGGTTAACTGTTACAAAGCATCCTAAAAGTGCTAACACAATTATGAGGAGCCACCAATAATCTCTTAATAAGTCCATATATATAATATTTTGATGTAAGGTAGTAATTTTTAAACTGCTAACCTTGAGGTTTGAGGTTTGAGGTTTGAGGTTCGAGGTTTGAACGTCAAACTTCAAACTATGAACTATGAACTTATGTTTCCTCCTCCCATATCATTCCCAAATGCACAATAGTTTCCGCAGCTTTTACCATATCATTTACCCCAATCCATTCAAGTTTACTGTGAATATTCTGCATTCCTGTAAAAATATTCGGACAAGGCAATCCCATATAACTTAACCTGCTTCCGTCAGTGCCACCACGGATGCTTTCTGTTTTTACTTTTAACCCTGCACGTGCAATGGCTTCTGAAGCATATAAAGCTACCTGAGGGTTTTTATCAAGTATTTCTTTCATATTCCTGTATTGTTCCTGTTGCACATACTCCATACTGCAACCTTTATATGCTGACACAATATCTACAGCAACTTTTTTCAACCTGCTGTGGTGTGCAATTAACCCATCTGTGGTAAAATCCCTTACTATAAAACCTATTGTTGCTTTTTCTGCAATACCATTTAAGGATACCGGATGTACAAAGCCTTGTCTTTTCTCGGTTGTTTCAGGGCTCCATTCATTTTTCGGCAAAGCTTCCAGTATGGCTCCTGCAATTTTCATTGCATTTACTAATTTATCTTTTGCATAACCGGGATGAGCAATTACTCCATGAATAATGATATTGGCACCATCTGCACTAAAAGTTTCATCTTCCATACAACCTGCCTCGCCACCATCTAACGTATAACCATAGTCGGCACCCAGTTTTTTCATATCAATCTTTGCAGTGCCTTTTCCAACTTCTTCATCCGGAGTAAAAACAATTTTTATTGTGCCATGTTTAACTGCAGGATTACTTATTAAATATTGTACTGCCTGCATAATTACAGCTACTCCAGATTTGTCATCTGCTCCCAACAAGGTATTACCACTAGCGGTAATGATACTTGATCCAATATGATTTTCAAGATAGGGCGATTCAGATTTTCTTAAAACCTGCATATTATCGTCCGGTAAAATAATATCATTGCCATTATAATTCTTATGTAACAATGGTTTTACATGGGTACCACTGCAATCTGGAGCAGTATCCACATGTGAGCAAAAACAAATAACAGGTATATTCTTTTTATCACTGTTAGCCGGAATGGTTGCATAGACATATCCATACTCATCCATTTCCACCCCTGAAAGCCCTAGCTGTTTTAGTTCTTCAAACAAAATCTTACTAAGATCTTTTTGTTTTTCTGTTGTAGGGTATGCATTACTGTTTGGATCACTTTGTGTATCTACCTGAACGTAACGCATGAAACGTTCGGTGAGTGCTTCCATATTGATATGTATCATAAAGATTTATTTTCTTAAGCAAAATAAGGAATAAGAGTCTAAAGCGATTCGTCT
>JANOPU010000033.1:0-3480 GCA_031422055.1 Ferruginibacter sp. | reverse complement strand
TAATTCCACTACAAAACAATGGCAGCAAACATGGGTTGATAATGCCGGTGGCAGTAATGAATACTTGCTGGGGAAATTTGAAAACAATCAGATCATTTATACATCTACTCCCTTTAACTTTAGCAAAGACAGCATGGCCATCCGTAAAATGACCTTTACAAATATCAATATTGAAAAGATCAGGCAGCATGGAGAGATCAGTAAGGACAAGGGTATTTCCTGGAGTACTGAATACGATCTGGAGTACAGAAGAAAAAAATAATACTCCTCTCAATTATTATTTTGTTTTATTTTCAATTATTAAATACAAAAAATACATATGAAATTTTTGATAGGATTGATTTCATTATCAGTGATAAACTTAACGGATAATTATTTTTTACAACAAGTATGTTTTTACAACTCAAATATAAAAATAGCAAATACAGATTCACAATTTGTATGTATTCCTTGCGGAAATGACTGTGATAAGACGATACATACAAAATCCGGAATCTGTAACAGCTGTAAAATGAAATTGGTAAAAAGATCAACTGTAAAATTTAAAAATATTGCACCGGAGAATATTTGCAGCTTCATAAATGGTAAGGGAAAAAGTAATGTTATACTCCTGGATGTTCGAACACCGGATGAATTTAACGGTAAAGCTCCTGATAAATTCGGCAGCCTTGCCGGTGCAATTAACATTCCTGTGCAGGAACTGGAAAAACGAATAGTTGAATTAAAAAAGTACAGGAACAAGGAAATAATTGTTTATTGCAGCCATAGTCATCGCAGCCCTATGGCAAGTTATATGCTTATGCAAAATGGCTTTACCAGGATAACTAATATGGAATTGGGTATGAGTGAATGGACGAATAAAGTAAAACCCGATGCCTGCAATAATAAATTGTATGTAAAACAATGACCTGTTACCTTACTCCCATGTTTGGTGTCTCATCAACCATATTCAATTAGCCAGTGTCTTGCCAGCTTCAAACGTATTGCTATCCTAAATCAATCTTGAATGTGATTTTTGTCACACTTTTTTATATTCTCACACCCGTGGTCGGTGTCTCACCGACCATTAACCTATTGCTATCCTAAATCAACCCTGAATGTGATTTTAGTCACACTTTTTTATACAGCAATGATTGATTTTTGTATCAAACTTTACAAATATGAAAATTGAACAGATCTATACCGGTTGTTTGGCACAAGGTGCCTACTTTATTGAAAGTGATGGGGAGGCTGTAGTTATTGATCCACTGCGGGAAACAACGCCCTATATTGAAAGGGCCCGCCTGTCGGGTGCAACGATCAAGTATGTTTTTGAAACACATTTTCATGCCGATTTTGTTAGTGGTCATCTGGACCTTGCCAAAGATACAGGAGCCACTATAGTCTATGGGCCTACTGCTCAACCGGGATTTACTGCGCATGTTGCAGCGGATGGTGAAGAAATAAAGATCGGTAAGATAAGTTTTACCGTATTACATACCCCGGGACATACCATGGAATCCTGTTGTTACCTGTTGAAAGATGAAAATGGCAAAGCCTCTGCAATCTTTACTGGCGACACGCTTTTTATAGGTGATGTAGGCAGGCCCGACCTTGCACAGAAAGTAAAGGCCGAACTTACCCAGGATATACTTGCCAATCATTTGTATGATTCACTACGCAATAAGATCATGCCGTTACCGGACGACATCATTGTGTACCCGGCTCACGGTGCGGCCAGTGCCTGTGGAAAAAATATGAGTAAAGAAACTTCGGATACACTGGGCCATCAGAAATCGGTAAATTATTCATTACAGCCTACCCTTAACCGTGAGCAATTTGTAAAAGACCTGCTGAACGGGCTTATGCCACCACCTGCATACTTTCCACTGAATGTTATGTTGAATATCAAAGGATATGAGAATTTTGAGGATGTTTTAAAAAGAAGTAAAGAGCCTCTTTCACCCGAAGCATTTGAAGCTGCAGCCAATGAAACCGGTGCACTTATATTAGACACGAGGGATGCAGAAGTTTTTGCAAAAGGTTTTATTCCCAATTCCATTAACATTGGTGTTACCGGAAATTTCGCACCCTGGGTGGGTGCAATGATCCCGGATGTGAATCAAAAATTGCTTTTAATAATTGAAGACGGAAGGGAAGACGAAGTTATTACCAGGCTGGCAAGGGTTGGTTACGACCAATCTATTGGTTATTTAAGGGGCGGTTTTGAAGCATGGAAAAAAAGTGGCCGCGAAGTGGATACGATACAAAGAGTAAGTGCAGATGAATTGGCAGCCATAATAAAAGAACAATCCGAAACTTTATTACTGGATGTCAGAAAGAAAAGTGAGTTTGACAGTGAACATATAAATCATGCTGAAAATACACCCCTTGACTATATTAACGAGAGCATGCTGAAAGTTGATAAGAACAAGACCTATGATGTGTATTGTGCAGGAGGCTACCGTTCGATGATATTTACTTCTATACTCAGGGCAAGAGGATTTGATAAACTGGTGGATGTACGCGGTGGCTTTAATACCATCAAGGCAACATCAAAATTTGCATTAACAGATTATGTTTGCCCAACAACCATGTTGTAGCAACAACTGATGCGCTGATGCTTTCTTTGAAAAAGATAAAAAACCTGTTTAAGTACATCCTTTTTAATGACATTCATCATTACACTAGCTGGGATAAGCTTGTAAATTGCTTTGTAAAAAGATTCATTTAATAAAAAATATTCAACATGTCAACATTTTATGAAACCGTTCAAACCAGTTTACCGCGTATCGGTGACGTAGCCCCTTCTTTTGAAGCAGTAACCACACAGGGAAATATTAAATTCCCGGAAGACTATAAAGGCAAATGGGTCATTCTTTTCAGCCACCCGGCAGATTTTACTCCGGTATGCACTTCCGAGTTCATGACTTTTGCAAGTATGGAAGAAGATTTTAAAAAATTGAATACCTCACTGGTAGGGTTGTCCGTTGATGGTTTATACAGCCATATTGCCTGGTTGCGCACCATTAAAGAAAAAATAGAATTCAGGGGCTGGAAAAATGTAGAAGTTAAATTTCCTTTGATCGAAGATATCACTATGTATGTAGCCAAATTATATGGCATGATCCAGCCAAATGAAAGCAGTACCAAAGCAGTAAGGGCAGTGTTTTTCATTGATCCAACCGGCGTTATCCGTGCAATGATCTATTACCCGCTTTCACTGGGCCGTAATTTTGATGAATTAAAAAGAGTGATCATTGGGCTACAGACCGCCGATAAATTTTCTGTTGCAATGCCTGCCGACTGGCAACCCGGCGAAGATGTAATTGTTCCTCCGGCTAATTCATGCGGTGTTGCTTCAGACAGGATGACGGGCAAAGAAGAAGGCATTCATTGTAAAGACTGGTTCTTTTGTATGAAGCCACTGAAGAAAGAAGCATTGAAATTGATTTAAGATAATTTCATTTTTTGTCATTGCATTTTTAGCTGACAAGTTTT
>JANOPU010000032.1:0-12745 GCA_031422055.1 Ferruginibacter sp. | reverse complement strand
AACACTTTTTGTAAGACTTCACCAATCCCAACAAAAATTTAATTGCATACATAATGATATTGGTAAAAAAAATGATGATCTTTGATTAAACAATATTTGGGTCACGTTTGGGTCACAAATTAAAGTACACATCGATGAATAGGGTCGTACATAGGGCATTTTAAGGGATTGTATCATTGCATGGCATGCAAGAGGTCGTCGGTTCGACCCCGATACTCTCCACAAGGGCTCACAGTAGTGAGCCTTTTTTATGTCATTTTATGTTTACATATTATATTCTTCAGGTCTTGATCAATATTATGTTGGTCATAGTAAAGATTTGGAGGACCGGATTTTCCGGCATACAAATTCGGGTAGCAAATCAACTAAAAAAGCAAATGATTGGATTATAAGATACACTGAGAAATTTGAGTCGAGACAAGAAGCCATGCATAGAGAACGGGGGATTAAAAATAAAAAGAGCAAAAAATATATTGAATGGTTGATTAGCTCAGTTAGCTAGAGCGTTCCGATAGTAATACCGAAATAATCGGCACAGGTCGTGGAGGTTTTCGGTTCGACCCCGATACTCTCCACTAAATACTACAAAGGGTTTCAGCGAAAAGTTGAAACCTTTTTTTATGCTCTGGTTTAAACATGATTTAAACATTCTTTATATAGCAACACATTTTAAGTTTAAGATTTACATCTATAAAAAAAGAGCCCCATTGCTGGAGCTCTTTAAAATATCAGAAAGTGGGTTTGCTATTAATTTGTTTTTATCACTTTCAATACCTTTCTCTCATTGCCTTGCATTATTTCAATAAAGTAAATGCCGGCCTTCCAATTCTGACCTAATTGATTGTACCTGTTTACATCAACCTTTGTATTCTTCTGGATCAACCTTCCATAAACATCATTTACGGTCATTGTAACCGGTATACCTTTCTTTGCAGAAATGGCAACCTCGAAAAATGAAGTTGTTGGATTAGGCATAACTGTTGCATCTAATGTAGATGCCGTAGTTTCAACAAATGTTGGAACACCGCGTGTGTAAGTAGGGGCAACGCATCCAGGGGTACAATTACCAAGGAAGTCACCATGACTCAGGTGTTCTTGTACAGCATTCTGATCTATGCAGATCTTCACACATGGGTTACTCGCACTACTTGTTCTATGACAAACAGTAACTTTAGCGTTATTGCTGTTACCGGCAAAACACCGAACGTCTTCTGCATGAATTTTAGTTGAATCCAGGTATACGCATCCATTAGCATCAGTTACCGTTATGTAAACAATTGCATCCTGCATAAGTGTAACATCCAGTGAATAGCCGGTTGCTGATGTGATCGTATTTGTTGAAGTAGAACCAGGGTTTTTTGTATTTGGGAGAGTTGTTGAAACACAGATGATATTACTATCTAAGCTTGTATTTGCACCGTGAGTCCATTTTTCATCACCAGAACTGTTTACTAAATTACAATTGATCGGCCTGTTCATTACGAAGGCAACTGTGTATGGTCCAGTTCCGCCGGTAGGCTTCACTGTTATCTTCGCCAGTTGATCTAATGTAAAACCAAAATATAGAACCGGGTTATTATTTGTTACAGCAGCTCCAAGTGCAGTTGCCCTGGTTACAGTAAATGAACAATTTGCAGTAAGCCCAGCTACATCTGTTACTGTATAAGTTATCGTTGTGGAACTACCATTTGCAAATGTTGAACCGGGTGCAGGTCCCATTCTGGATACAGTCCAACCGGTACAATTATCATTGCCTGAAGGCTCAGTCCATGTTGCTGTACTTTGGCAGGCAGACAATACAATATTTCCAGGACAGGAAATTGTTGGTGCAGTTATATCAGCAATGATCACATTCTGATCAGCAGTAGTTGTGTTACCATTACCATCATCAAATGTCCAGTGAATAACATGAGTGCCTTGAGTGTTGTATGATAAAGCATCAGTTGTTGTTCCTGTTATAGTTCCGGCACAAACATCTGTTGTGGTGGCCACAGATGCAGTTGCAGAACACTCACCTGTTACATTAGCAAGAGTTGGAGTTGCAGGAGGAGTTACATCATCCACAATTACATTTTGATTGGCAGTAGTTGTGTTACCATTACCGTCATCAAATGTCCAGTGAATAACATGAGTGCCTTGAGTGCTGTATAACAAAGGATCACTGGTTGTTCCTGAAATAGTTCCTGCACAAACATCTGTTGTAGTAGCAACGCCTGCGGTTGCAGTACATTCGCCCGTAACATCAGCAAGAGTTGGTGTTGCAGGTGCCGTTACATCATCTACAATTACATTTTGATTGGCAGTAGTTGTATTACCATTGCCGTCATCAAATGTCCAGTGAATAACATGGGTGCCCTGTGTGCTGTATGACAAAGGATCACTGGTTGTTCCTGAAATAGTTCCTGCACAAACATCTGTTGTGGTTGGAGCAGTTGCAGTTGCGGTGCACTCGCCTGTTACATCTGCAAGGGTTGGTGTTACAGGTGCCGTTACATCATCTACAATTATATTTTGATTGGCAGTAGTTGTGTTACCATTGCCATCATTAAATGTCCAGTGAATAACATAAGTTCCTTGAGTACTGATTGTTAATGCATCAGTTGTTGTTCCTGTTATAGTTCCTGCACAAACATCTGTTGTGGTTGGAGCAGTTGCAGTTGCGGTGCACTCACCTGTAATATCTGGTAATACTGGTGATGGAGGAGGAGTTGCATCGGGCATTACAACAATATTGAAAGTTAGTGTAGCTTCTCCTGTTACGTGGTGATAAAGGTCTTCTGCAACAATTTCTATAGCGTATGTTCCAGCATCTGCATGCAAAGGAGTTCCACTAAGTGTAGCGGTACCATTTCCTGTTTGTGTTAGAGTTAACCAGGATGGCAACGTACCATGTGCTAAAATGTCTACAATATCTCCATAAGCCATATCAGGATCAATGGCTGTTATAGTATAACTATATGGAGTACATGGTAATATGTTATCATCTGATTTAGCTCCAAAAACAGGAACTGTGTTTACTTCTAACATATAGTTACGAGTTGTTGTTCTGCCATTCGCATCAGTAGCTAAAAAGCTAATGTTATGTACACCATAATCGGCAACTGTAGGTGTCCAATTCATTTGAATAGATGGAGTAGTACTAAATGCTGTTGGTAATCCCGGAGTTATGGTTGCCCCTGCCGGAATAGTACCTGATGTGATACTTGTATTTACATTGGGGTCAGGGTTTGTGGCAGTAACAATATCTACATTCAATACATTTGAAAGTATTACCCCGCCGCTACCTTCTAATCTTGTAGGTGAAATAAATAAAGGATTCGTATTCACATTTACTGTTACAGTAGTTGAAGATTGTACTCCACCGTTTCTTGTTGCTGTAAAAGTAATTTGATAGATCCCTAACTGGGCAAAAGTAGGAGTGAAGCTAAACGCAGATGTAACAGGATTAGCCGTGACAGGTAAGCCCGGTGTGAACGTAAAATTACCGATTGGTAAACCTACTGCGGATAAAGTAACTGTACTTCCTGCATCTACACACAATGCTTTTACACTGAAACTTAGATTTTGTGCTGGATTGATATTAAATACTGCATTATTTGCAGGTGTTATTGAATAATCAAAAATAGGTGGCGTATTAGCAGCTACCATGAACATCATAAAATCTACAATAGTATTTGAACCACTTGCATCTGTAATTACAAACGCCCCCTGCCATAATTGCCCTGCAACTTTACCAACTGTATTAAAAGTAGCATTGCCGGTTGAACTGATTGCCAAACCAGCAGGATTTGTTGCTAAAGTTTGTGCAGAAGTAGCTAAAGCATAAGTAAGGGCTGTGGCATCGGGGTCTGTAGCAGGAATACTAAAAGCTGCTGCAACTTGTCCAACCGGTAAATTAATGATCGGCGGCGTACTTGAAACCGGGCTGCCGGTATTTCCTGCAGTTAGGCTTACGAATGATTGACTGCGAAACTGACCATTGGCATTATTTTGTAAAGGAGCGCCTATACGGGCGTTACTTGTGTAAGATAATGTAAAAGCGGTGGCTGTACCTGCATACGTATGTGAAACAGTAAACGTACCATAAAACCAATCTTCAGTTAAATTGATTGAAGTAACCGTAATGTTTATAGGTGTAGTAAGGCCATCGCCAAAATTCAATATTGTAGTATTATTAACTACTGAACTAACAACGGGTGCACCAAAGAAACTCCTGCGCCAAGCCTGGGTAACTGTTATTGTTATCGTTCTGGTAGTGCTGTTTATCCTGCTCCAGGATATATTACCATACCGGTAATGGGATGCTTCAGTTTTTAAAGTGAGAAAGCAAATCATTACTAACGCCAAAATTGCCAGCTTAAAAAACTTTCGGGAAAAGTTGTTTAAGGGTTTTGATTTTGTAAGAAATTTGTTCATTGTTAAGGGTTTAATTTGTTATGAAATAATTAGTAGGATATTATAGAATACAATAGACTAACTTATTTGTTATTATAATAACAAAACAGGTAAAGAAATAAATTTTATATTCAGGTAAGCTTAATAAACTAACTTATGGATGAGGTTGAAACTAACTTATGGATGAGATTGATTTATTCAAAGGATTAATGAGAGTTTGAAAATAAAAATATGAATATTAAAATTAACATCCTAATTTATTTTTTTCTTTTTATCAAAAAAAATGAATTATTTAATAACATATTCTGATCTTGAGTTTATTCAACAGCAGCTCGATTTTTTTATACATATCAGAGCTAAATATCCTTGCCTGCCAAGATTCTTTATTATCTATACATTTGAACAAAATTACCCCCATGACAAACCCCGAAATAAAATTCCTCGAAGGCCCGCAAAGCCGCTGGAAGGAATTCAGATTTAGTTTTAGTGTTTTACTTGAATTCATTAAGGGCTTCAGGGTGTTGCATTTTGTTGGCCCCTGTGTTACCATTTTTGGATCGGCAAGGTTTAAAGAAGAAGATGCTACTTATAAGCAGACACAGGAACTCGCAGGTGAAATTGCCAGGCTTGGGTTTACCATTATGACTGGTGGCGGGCCAGGTGTGATGGAAGCTGCTAATCGTGGAGCTAAAGATGTAGGAGGCAGAAGTGTTGGTTGTAATATCGTATTGCCGATGGAACAAAATCCAAATCCATATCTCGATAAATGGGTTAATATCAAATATTTTTTTGTTCGTAAAACTCTTCTAATAAAGTACTCTTATGCTTTTGTGGTAATGCCAGGTGGTTTTGGTACCCTGGATGAATATTTTGAAGCACTTACACTGATACAAACAAAAATGCTGAGCGAATTTCCAATTATTATTTTTGATAAAGCTTACCATAAGGATATGATCGAGCATATTGAAAAGATGAAAGAAAGAGGAACGATTACTGCAGATGACCTGAAACTTTGCCTCTTTACAGATTCTATTCCAGATGCCGTAAAATATATACAAGATAAATCGATTAGAAAATTTGGTTTGAAGGCTGCTGAAAAAAAACATTTTTCAAAGTGGCTTTTTGAAAGAGGTTATTAATGAAAACTTATAAAAGCATGGTCTCGATCTTCATTCGCCAAATTAAAATTACTACTCCTGAAATAGCTACAAGCACCCCAGCCAAACAATATTTTGTTATCCGCTCTTTATATACAAAATGTGTAATCAATATGGCAACTACCGGTACCAATCCAAAAATTGTTTGTGCCACTGCTACATCAATATATTGAATGGCAGTTAATGCAAAACTAACTCCCAATAAAGGGCCGAAGATGGTTCCGGTAAATGCTGTTTGTAAAGTTGATATGGGTTGTGCTTTGATATTATTCCAATTAGCAATGAGTTTCTTGTTTAAAAAAGTTATCAGCAATACAACTAAAGTACCGGTAATAAAACGAATGAATGATGCTGTAATAGGTTGTATTGCGTTTCCTGTAGCAGATTGCAATAAAAATCCTTTTTTACTGAGTGCAAGTCCGGCACCATTACAAATAGCTGCAATAATTCCAAATAAAATTCCTGAAATAATACTTCCATGGCCATGATCCGGTATATTATTTCTTTCCGTTCTGCCGAGACTCATGCTCATAACACCAACAATAGTAATGATCATGCCAATGATCCCAACAAAGTTAATATGTTCATCCAGTAATTTTATTCCAAGCAATAAAGCAGCTGCAGGCGAAAGAGTTGAAAGTACACTGCCATATCTCGGACTTAGTATCACATACATCCTGTAATTGAAGTAATCACCGATGCCGAGCGCAAGGATTCCCGAAAGGCCCAGCCATAACCATGCTTCAATATAAGCATAAGAAAAAACAGACAGGAAATTATTTGTTTCAAATATGGATGCAACTATCATCACAAGAATGGTACCCACTACAAGTCTGAACAGGTTCATACTTGATACAGTCATTAATCTCCCTGCTTTTGTAAAAGGGAAGACACAGATCGCCCAACAAACAGTTCCGGCCAATGCTGTAAATATTCCTATTGATGTCATGTTATAAATATAATGATTACAATACTTTGTGAAACTTTGAGCCTTGGTGCCTTAGTGGCTAAATGCTTTAGGGACCAAAAGAGCACAAGAGCACAAAGAAAAAAAAATTAATCCGCCAATATATTTATTAACAGGATCTTAAAAAATAATTTTATCCGGATAAATCCTTTTTTATTTTCTGATAACTTAAAAGATTGTTTAAAAATATAACGGGTGTGCGGTAACAATAACATCACTGCATTGATGTCTTGTTTGTTTTGTAATTGTTGCGATCTTAATAATTTTTTTATCAATAACATCAATAAGGGTGAAAAGATCAAAAACCAACTCAACAGTATCAATACCGACCTGAGTATTATATTTATTACAATGCCTGATGGGATGAATGCATGTTTTGGATCCAAATAAGATTGAATGTATAATGCCAATAATACAAGCCAGGTAAAGACAAATAGTAGTTTTATATTTTTTCTATTATTACTCTTCTTTGTATCAATTTCTGTTTTTAGTTCGTTTTTACCAATGACAAGACCGGGGTACATATTCTTCCAGCCGGATGATCCTTTTGCAAGTCTTGCTGCATAGATGCCTACAAATATCCCTATCAATGCATGTAATAATATATAAGAAACTGCAATGATGAAACTGTAATTGGTCGGATCTTTTTCTTTGGTTAATTTTTGAATGAACAGGTTTATTGCTTTCCAAAGATCATTACCATATACGATTACTAAAACGAGTATCCTTTGTATGGCTGATTCCACTAAAGCCAATACTGCCAGTATGATACAGGCAATATTGAAATTTCTTTTATTACTGAATAGTAGTTGTCCAAGTAAACCCTGAAAAAAAACAGCAATGTAAGCTGTTGGAGGGCTATGCGGGCTAAGCATTATTTTAAATATTGCTACGATCACGGTTGCTTTTATAATAGCTGTTCTTGTTGGAACGTAATACCCGATCAATACAATACATGTTACTGAAAGGCTGCTTACTATAAGTCCGGTAAACGGAAGTTTTGCCGCATGCATGATTCCACCTGCAAATGCTTCACATATGACCCACAATGCAATTAGCCGGTAATAGACTTGTTTATTATATTCACTTTCGGAATGAGGGTTCATTTATTCAATTATCTTAACTTTAACGCACATTAAAAAACAGGTTTGATACAATTTATTTTAAATGATAGGGAAATTAATACTTCTTTACCTCCGGGATTGACATTGTTGGATTTTATCAGATACCATCAACACCTTACCGGTACAAAGATAGGGTGCAGGGAAGGTGATTGCGGGGCGTGTAGTATTTTAACGGGTGAAATAAAAAATGATCAGCTGGTATACAGCAGCGCAACCAGTTGTCTGATGCCATTGGGTAATGCAGTCGGAAAACATATTGTAACAATAGAAGGCATTAACCTTAAAGATATGAATGCCATACAACAGGCTTTTGCAGATGAGGGAGCAACACAATGCGGTTTTTGTACACCGGGATTTATTGTATCATTAGCTGGATTTTGTTTGAGTGAAAAGCAACCATCCTATTCCAATGCAATTGATTCGGTGAATGGAAATATATGTCGTTGTACTGGTTATAAATCGATTGAAAGAGCAGCAGCAACTATCAATCATACCATGCAACAACGGAATAATAAGGATGCAATCCGGTTTGCAATTGATAATAAAATGATACCTGCTTATTTTTTGGGAATAAAGGAAAAGCTCCTGCGGATATCAGTTTCACGGGAAAGGCGAAATATAAACGAAGTAACTGCTAAAACTTTAGGTGGCGGTACTGATCTTTATGTGCAGCAACATGATACGATTGTTGATGAACACATAGATTTTCTTTTCGACAAAGTAATTTTAAACGGGATATTAAAAAATGGGAAAACTTGTGAAATGGGTGCTGCGGTTACGGTAACTGATATTGCCGAATCACAGATTTTTAAAGATCATTTTTCCCTGTTAGATCAATACATCAAATTGATTTCTTCCACCCAGATACGAAATATGGCAACAGTTGCAGGCAATTTTATTAATGCATCTCCTATTGGTGATCTTTCTATTTTATTCCTTGCATTGAATGCAACATTGAAATTAAGTGATGGGAATAGTAACAGGGAAATACCATTGAAAAAATTGTATAAAGGATATAAAATACTTGATAAAACTCCGGAAGAAATAATAGAAAAGATTTATTTTGAATTACCTGGTAAAAATGATCTGTTCAATTTTGAAAAAGTATGTAAAAGAACATACCTCGATATTGCCAGTGTAAATACTGCCATTCATTTGAGGATAGAAAATGAACTGGTAATTTATGCAGGGTTATCTGCAGGAGGGGTTGGGCCAATACCTTTATATCTCTTCAAATGCAGTGAATTTTTGATCGGAAAAAGAATATCAGTGCAAATGATCTCAGAACTGATTACTTTGGCTCAAACAGAAATATCACCTATCAGTGATGCACGCGGTACAGAAGCATACAAACGATTGCTTTTATCACAGT
The DNA here is from genome assembly GCA_031422055.1 of Ferruginibacter sp. Lineage (GTDB taxonomy): Bacteria > Bacteroidota > Bacteroidia > Chitinophagales > Chitinophagaceae > Ferruginibacter. The sequence goes on along the minus strand of JANOPU010000032.1, from coordinate 3,730 downwards.
TAATAAAAGCTCATTTTATAAAATTATTTCCGGATTTGTTATTAGATCAATTAATTCAATCATGATACAGATCATCCTCCCTCTCATTCGGAGAGGGCTGGGGTGAAGTAAAATTGACTATTTGAAAAAAACAAAATTATTATAATTCTATATTAATATCATGATACAGATCATCCTCCCTCTCCTTTGGAGAGGGCTGGGGTGAGGTACAAACAGTTAATAGATATAAATTAAAAAATTGTTCTGAATTTATATTTAAAACACATATCATCCTCCCTCTCCTTTGGGAGAGGGAGGATGAGGCAAATAAAAAATAATGTCTATCACAAACATAGATTCCTTTACGCATACACGTGGTGAATCCATTTACCTGGATGATATTCCTGTGATCAATGGAACACTATTTGCGGCTGCGTTTGGTTCTCCTTTTGCTCATGGGAAAATATTGAAGCTTGATCTTTCCGATGCGGAATCAATGGATGGAATAGTGAGAATATTTACTTACAAAGATATACCTGGCATGAACCAGATCGGCGGAATTGTTCCTGATGAGCCATTGTTGGCTGAAGGGGAAGTTCATTATAACGGAATGCCCGTTGCATTGGTTGTTGCAGTTTCACAAGAGATCGCTTATGCAGCAGTAAAGAAAATAAAGATTGATATTGAAAAGTATCCGGTTATAACAGATCCTCGTGTTGCACAGGCCAATGGTTCTTTGATTGTTCCACCAAGAACTTTCAAATTAGGAGATACTGAAAATGTTTTTAAAAATTGTGTTCATGTTTTTGAAGGGATTGCAGAAACTAACGGGCAGGAGCATTTGTACATTGAAACGCAGGGAGCTTATGCAATTCCTGCTGAAAATAATAGTATCAAAGTGTATTCATCAACCCAGGGACCAACAGCTGTGCAAAAACATATGGCAGCCGTTCTGGATATTCCCATGCATCGAATAGAAGTAGATACAATACGCCTTGGCGGTGGTTTTGGCGGCAAGGAAGACCAGGCTACTTCCTGGGCAATATTTTGTGCATTGGCAACGTGGCATTTAAAAAAACCTGTTAAGTATAGTTTGAACAGGATGGAAGACATGCGCATGACAGGAAAAAGAAATCCTTACAGTTCCGATTTTAAAATCGGATTGGATGCGGAAATGAATATATTGGCTTATAAAGCAACTTTTTATCAAAATGCCGGCGCAGCAGCAGATCTTTCACCTGCAGTATTAGAACGTACTTTATTTCATTGCACCAATAGTTATTATATTCCCAATGTAACAGCTACTGCTTATAGTTGCCGCACAAATCTGCCACCCAATACGGCCTTTAGGGGTTTCGGTGGTCCGCAGGGAATGTTTGTTATTGAAGCTGCCATTACAAAAGCATCAGAAGTTTTAGGTGTACCTGCATCTGTAATTCAGCAAAAGAATTTAATAAAAACAGGCGACGAATTTCCTTACGGGCAAAAAACGGAAAGTGAAGCAAACGAATGCTGGAATAAAGCAGTTTCACTTTATGATGTACAAAAAGTAAAAAAAGAGATCGAAGATTTTAATTCAAATAATAAATATTTCAAAAAAGGATTATCATTCATGCCTATTTGTTTTGGTATATCTTTTACAAAGATATTAATGAACCAGGCAAGAGCTTTAGTACATGTGTACATGGACGGTAGTATTAATGTAAGTACCGGTGCTGTTGAAATGGGACAGGGTGTTAATACAAAGATGCTGCAGGTTGCAGCAACCATTTTTTCAATTTCCACAGAAAAAGTAAAAGTAAACAGTACCAACACATACCGAATTGCCAATACTTCACCTTCAGCTGCCAGCGCTACCGCTGATCTAAATGGTAAGGCTGTTCAGATTGCTTGTATAGAAATATTGGAAAGGTTAAAAAAATCAGCTTCAGAAATATTAACATGTGATGTATCAGCAATTGAAATAATAAATGAATTAGTATATGTAGATCAGATGCCATCTGAATTGAAATGGAATGACCTGATCTTGGCAAGTTATTTGAAAAGGGTAAATCTCAGCGAACATAGCCATTATGCCACACCGGGAATTCAATTTGATAATACCATAGAGAAAGGTCATCCTTTTGCATATCATGTTTATGGTACTGCTATTACAACGGTAACGGTAGATTGTATTCGCGGTATTTATGAAGTTGGCGCTGTGAAACTCGTACATGATTTCGGGACTACGATGAATCCTGTCATTGACCGTGGCCAAATAGAAGGTGGTCTGGTGCAGGGTATTGGCTGGATGACCATGGAAGAAATTATTTATGATGAGGATGGGAAGTTACGCAGCAATGCACTATCAACGTATAAAGTACCTGATATTTATTCAGTGCCAAAAGAGCTCGATATTCATTTCCTGGAAACACAGAATGACAATCTTGCAATATTCAGGTCAAAGGCAGTTGGGGAGCCTCCGTTGATGTATGGTATCGGGACTTATTTTGCTTTGCGTAATGCTATAAAAGCATTTAATCCAACAAATGAAATTCCATTTTCTGCACCCATGACACCTGAAAAAGTATTGATGGGATTATACAATAAATGAAATTGAATTGAGCTTGTTAAATAAAATATATAGTGAACGATGCTGGTATGAAGGAAAACTTCAACCTGCAACCGTATGTACAGAAGATGGTATCATTACCGCTATTCATACATATAAGCTACCCGGATCAGAAGATGTTGGGAATAATATATTAATGCCGGGTATCATAGATGTGCATGTACACATCAACGAGCCGGGAAGAACGGAATGGGAAGGATTTGATACAGCTACGCAGGCTGCAGCAGCCGGGGGAATCACTACGGTCATTGATATGCCATTGAATGCAAGTCCGGTTACAACAAATCTCGCAGCATTTAAACAAAAACTGGAAGCATCACAAAATAAACTGCATGTAAATGTTGGTTTTTATGGAGGTCTAATTCCGGGAAATCAAAATGACCTGGAGCCATTGATGAAGGCAGGTGTATTGGGGATTAAATGTTTTTTGGTTCATTCAGGTATTGATGAATTTCCCAATGTAAGTGAAAAAGATATCGATGAAGCCATGCCCATCATGGCAAAATACAATATCCCTTTACTGGCGCATTGTGAAATTTATGATGAAGAAGTTAAAGGCGAATTCTCAAAACATCCAACGAGCTATAAACATTACTTAGAAAGCCGCCCGAAAAAATGGGAGAATGATGCAGTGGATCTGATGATCAGACTTTGTCGAAAACATCATTGCCCCACTCATATTGTACATGTATCTTCAGCAGAATCACTTCAGGCTATTGCTAAAGCAAAAGACGAAGATCTGCCTTTAACGGCAGAAACCTGTGCACATTATCTTTACTTTGATGCGGAAGATATAGCAGATGGCAAATGCGTTTATAAATGCGCTCCTCCCATACGTGAAAAGGAAAATAATATTTTGTTGAGGAAAGCATATAAAGATGGTACACTTGATTTTATTACAACCGATCATTCTCCTGCTCCACCGTTGATCAAAGAAATTGAAACGGGTAATTTACAAAAAGCCTGGGGAGGTATTGCCGGCCTGCAGTTCTTATTACCTGCCAGTTGGACTGCAATGAAAGCATATTATTCTTTAGAGGAATTCATTCCGTTGCTAACAGAAAGTCCTGCAACATTTTTAAAAATTGAAAACAGAAAGGGATATATAAAGGAAGGTTATGATGCAGACCTTGTTATATG
>JANOPU010000031.1:0-16212 GCA_031422055.1 Ferruginibacter sp. | reverse complement strand
GCTTCGTTCCTCGCAATGACGGATCAATATTAAATTCAAAATCATCAACTTCTAAGAATGGCAATAACATTCAATTAAAACTATTCGATTAAATTGCAGTCAATAAATCAATAAAAAATAAGTCCCGAAAAATGTCACTGGAGACTGATGAAATATCAATGCAGCAGCAATTTGAAGAGATCATTGCTTCAGAAGACAAACTGGCAATCCAGGAATTTCTGAATAACCAGAATATAAGCGATGTAGCTGAACTTATTTATGACAACACTGATTATGAGGCCCAGATCATTTCCCATATTTCTATTCACAGAGCAGCTGGTGTTTTTAAGATCATGGATGTTGTAGTTCAAAAAAGGATCATCAAAAACCTTCCTGCCTTTAAATCAGCAGAATTATTAAATGAATTATCCCCCGATGACAGGGTTGCCTTTCTGGAAGAACTACCAACAAGCACCGTAAGAGAATTAATAAAAACACTTGATCCCAATGAAAGAAAAGTAACACTTGAATTATTGGGCTACCCCGAAAATAGTGTTGGAAGATTGATGACACCTGATTATGTTTATGTATATGAATACAATTCGGTTAAAGAAGTACTGGAAACCATACGCAGGTTTGGAAAAAATACAGAGACCATTGATGTGATCTATGTAATAAATGAAAAAGGCGAATTGATAGATGATATCCGGATCAAAGACATTATCATGGCAGCACCCGAAACGGAAGTGAATGAGATCATAGATGGCCGTTTTATTTCATTGAATGTAACCGAAGATCAGGAAATGGCTTATGAAGCATTTAAAATGAATAATCGTGTTGCACTACCGGTAACCGATAACTATAATATACTTTTAGGCATTGTTACCATTGATGATGTACTTTGGGTAGCACATGAAGAATTCAGTGAAGACATTCAAAAGATCGGTGGTACGGAAGCATTGGACGAACCATATCTTGACATCAGCATTTTTAAACTGGTAAAAAAAAGAGCAGGTTGGCTGGTATTACTTTTTTTGGGGGAAATGCTCACAGCAACCGCTATGCAGTTTTTTCAAAAAGAAATTGAAGCGGCTACTGTACTCGCATTATTCATTCCGTTGATCATGAGCAGTGGCGGTAACAGTGGTTCACAAGCTTCAACACTTATCATACAAGCCATGGCACTTGGCGAACTTACCATAACAGATTGGTGGAGAGTGATGAAGCGTGAACTGATCTCAGGATTCTTACTAGGTATAATTTTAGGCAGTATCGGATTTCTGCGCATTTTGTTGTGGCAAAACCTTCACATATTTGATTATGGTGTTTATTGGCAACTGGTAGCAGCTACCATATTTTTCTCTTTGATCGGAATCGTATTATGGGGAAGCATGATGGGTTCAATGTTGCCAATTATTTTAAAGAGACTGAAACTTGATCCGGCAGCATCCTCTGCTCCATTTGTTGCCACGCTGGTTGACGTAACCGGTATTGTGATCTATTTTTCTGTAGCCTATTTCTTCTTAAAAGGAATTTTATTGTAAAGGTTTCATGCCGGAAGGTAAATCTTTTGCTATTGAAATGTTACCATATTTCAGTTTCTTTAATGAAACCTTTTTATTTTTTATAGCGATCAAATACAAATTATCATATTCGTGATCAGGTAACTCATTTGGTAAAAAGTCTGTTATTCCTAACTTTTGTACAATAACCGGAATGGTATTACTGTGTCCAATGATCAAAACATTTTTCCGGTGATGATTTTGACCGATGATTTTGTTTATCAGATCAATGCCTGAAGTATCTGCCAGGTAATGTAACGTATCAATTTTTTGATAAATCCTTAATGAATCTGCAGTCAATTGGGTTCTGCGAAATTGACTTACATAAATTTTATGGATCTGTTTATTTTTAAGTGCCCGGTAAAGATCGCCTGAACGAAAATATCCTTCCGCCGTCAAGACAGGGTTTTTGCCAGTATCCTTTTCTGCATGCCGAACAATATAATAATTGCCATCAGGAACTAACTTGTTTACAGTTTGGGCATTAGCAATACTTATACTTATAATAAAAGTAATGTTGAATAAAATACACGGTTTCATTTTTTTTCATTTAGCATACTTGATCAATTGCTAATATATGCTTAAAGCCTTTAATATCATTGTTAGAAGCATTTTTTTCGATAAATTCGTGCTTCAAATTTTTATTAAATATTCAATGATATATATATGTGTGGAATTGTAGGATACACCGGACCAAGAGAAGCTTATCCCATCATCATAACAGGTTTGAAAAGACTTGAATACAGGGGTTATGACAGTACGGGAGTTGCCTTGTTGAATTCAGGTTTGAAAGTATATAAAAAGAAGGGAAGAGTTGCAGATCTTGAAAATGCGATCATTGGTAAAGACCTGCACGCAAATATCGGCATTGGCCACACTCGTTGGGCAACACATGGTGAACCCAGCGACAGAAATGCGCATCCCCATACCAGTGCCAGTGGTAAATTGGCCATGATACACAACGGGATCATTGAAAATTATGCCCAGATAAAAAAAGAACTTGAAAATAAAGGATATTCATTTACCAGCGAAACAGATACAGAAGTTCTGTTGAATTTTATTGAGGATATTAAACAAAACAATGAATGCGATCTGGAAGAAGCCGTAAGAGTTGCTCTAAAAAGAGTAACGGGTGCATATTGCATTCTTTTGATCAACTCAGATGATCCCCAAACAATTATTGCAGCGAGAAAAGGCAGTCCACTGGTTATTGGCGTTGGAAAAGGTGAACATTTTCTGGGAAGCGATGCCAGTCCAATGCTGGAATATACCAAAGAAGTGGTTTATGTGAATGATTATGAATTGGCCATTGTAAAACCGGATGAACTCATTTTAAAAAACCTGGGTAATGAAAAAATTACTCCTTTCATTACCAAACTGGATATGGAACTGGCTGCCATTGAAAAAGGTGGTTATGATCATTTTATGTTGAAGGAGATCTTTGAACAACCAAGCACCATACATGATTGCCTTCGTGGCAGGTTAGATGCTGTAGCGGGAACAATCACAATGAGTGGCGTTCAGAATAATATTGAACATTTTAAAAATGCTAACAGATTCATTATTATAGCCTGTGGAACCAGTTGGCATGCAGCTTTGCTTGCCGAATATATTTTTGAAGAACTTTGCCGCATTCCTGTGGAAGTTGAATATGCATCTGAATTCAGGTACCGCAATCCAATTGTAAATAAAGGGGATATCATCATTGCGATCAGTCAAAGTGGAGAAACAGCAGACACACTGGTAGCCATTGAAAAAGCTAAGGAACAGGGTGCAATCATATTTGGAATAGTGAATGTCGTTGGTTCTTCTATTGCCCGAATTAGTGACGGAGGTGCCTATACGCATGCCGGCCCGGAAATAGGCGTAGCAAGTACAAAAGCATTCACAGGACAATTGGCAGTTATAGCTATGATGGCATTAAAAATTGCAAAAGAAAAAGGAACCATCAGTGATAAAAGATACAGTGAATTACTGTTTGAACTGGATGCTGTACCAGAAAAAGTGCAATCACTCTTAAAAAATTCAGACGCCATTAAAAAAATTGCGGAAAAATATCAAAGTGCATCCAATGCATTATTTCTTGGAAGAGGTTATAATTTTCCGATCGCTTTAGAAGGCGCTTTAAAACTTAAAGAAATTTCTTACATACATGCTGAAGGTTATCCTGCTGCTGAAATGAAACACGGGCCAATTGCCCTGGTAACTGAAGCATTACCTGTTATTTTTGTTGCAACCAAGGATTCATACCACGAAAAGATCGTAAGCAATGTCCAGGAAATCAAAGCAAGAAAGGGAAAGGTCATTGCAATCGTAACAGAAGGTGATGAGGTTATTCCCGGATTGGCTGATGATATTTTTTATGTTCCCTCAGCAGATGAAATAATTGCTCCCATGCTTAGCACGATCCCTTTACAACTTCTAAGTTATTACGTTGGTATTGCCAAGGGAGTTGATGTTGATAAGCCACGTAATCTCGCTAAAAGTGTTACAGTTGAATAGAAAAAATGGATAATGATCATGCGCAATTTATTCATCAGAATAAATTATATTTATCTTGTATTGAGGGTTTGATAACGATAAGTGAAATATTATCCATTATCAATTAATTAATTATCCATTAGAATAGATGAATATCATAAAAACACATCCGGTAAAAGATCTTGGATATAATTTTATTGAGAAAAAATATATTCCAAAAGGGAAAGACGAATATTATCTCCGCAATCTTCAAAACAGGAATAACGTAAGTTATCGTTCATTGACTACATCAGAAATAGACACGCTTGTTTTGAACAGGAATACAAGTGACAACTGGAATATGATCCTCGTATCCAGGCTTTTTAATGCAAACCTTGTTAAGAATTGTAAATTTTTTGGACTGATAAGAATTGGCAGGCTACAGGAATTATATCATGAATTTCATAATCTGCGTATGCCTGTTGGTTTATACAATAGTACCATCATCAGTTGCGACTTTGGCGACAATGTATGCATAGATAATGTAAATTACCTCAGCCATTATATTATTGAAAATGATGTAATGATTGCCAATGTGAATGAACTGGCTGCAACAGATATTTCAAAATTTGGAAATGGAATATTAAAAGAAGGAGAAAATGAAAATGGCAGAACCTGGGTAGAAGTTTGTAATGAAAATGGCGGCAGGGGTATCATTCCTTTTAATGGGATGCTTGCTGGTGATGCTTATTTGTGGAGCAAATACAGAGATGATAAAGCATTACTGGAGAAATTTAAAATATTTACCGAAAAGAAATTTGATAAACAACGTGGATATTATGGAAAAGTTGGTGCCCGAACAGTTATAAAGAATTGCAGCATTTTAAAAGATGTATGGGTTGGAACTGATGCATACATCAAAGGAGCAAATAAATTAAAGAATTTAACGATCAACAGCGACCCTGCAAGAAGATCCCAGATAGGAGAAGGTTGTGAAATGGTTAATGGTATTGTAGGATTTGGCTGTCGGATTTTTTATGGTGTAAAAGCTGTTAGATTTGTAATGGCTTCACATTCACAATTGAAATACGGTGCACGATTGATCAATTCTTACCTGGGCAATAATTCAACTATTTCCTGTTGCGAAGTATTAAATTCTTTGATCTTCCCTTCGCATGAACAACACCATAACAATTCATTTTTATGTGCTTCACTCATCATGGGACAAAGCAATATTGCGGCTGGTGCTACTATTGGTAGTAATCATAACAGCAGAAGCCCCGATGGTGAAATTGTTGCCGGGCGTGGCTTTTGGCCAGGGCTGTGCGTAAGCCTGAAACATAATTCAAAATTTGCATCCTTTACTATTCTTACAAAATCTGATTACCCCGCAGAACTGAATATCCCTTTACCTTTTTGCCTAGTAAGTAATGACATATCAAATAACAGATTACTTGTGATGCCCGGCTATTGGTTCATGTACAATATGTATGCACTTTCACGAAATGCATGGAAATACCAGGACCGGGATAAAAGAACTGAAAAGATTCAGTATATTGAATACGACTACCTGGCGCCTGATACCATTAATGAAATGTTTGATGCAATTACATATTTAAAAACTTTAAAACCAAATGGCAAAGGTGAAGCAATGGTATCCGGATGGGAAAATACACAAAGGGAAACTATTATAACAAAGATACCGCAGGCTATAAAATTATTTTCAGAATTGATCAGTTTTTATGCCGGAACTTTACTGTTAAACTATATCATAAAAAATAAAATTTCAGATTTTACTTTGCTGAAAAAATCTTTGTCAGCAAAAATTTCAAGAAGCGAATGGCTTAATATCGGCGGACAACTTATCATGAAAACAAGTGTTGAAAAATTAAAAAGTTCTATTAAATCCGACAAAATAAAAAACTGGGATGAAGTTCACCGGTTTTATATCATTACAGGAGGTGATTATGAAAAAGATAAATTAGATCATGCTTATAACAGCCTGCTGGAATTATTGAATATTACATCAAAACAATTTACGCCTGTTGTTTTAAAAGATGTTCTACTGAAAATGACTGCAACTAAAGATTGGATGAGCAAAGGAATTTATGAAGCAAGGGCGAAAGATTATACAAATGTTTACAGGAAAATGATCTACGATACAAATGAAGAAATGGCAGAAGTGATCGGGCGAATGGAAGACAATAGTTTTATACAGGACCAGTTCGCAGAATTTGAAACATTAAAAAAAACGGTGAAAGCAGTTATTAAGAAAATGAAATTATGACCGCTAATGCACGAAGGCGCTATGTCTTTTACGTCTTGACTGTGATTTAAACTGAACTCATATTTGCGGGGGGGGGGGGGGTAACCATTCATGTTCTCAAAATCTCCATGGCCGCACACAAAGGCTTTTATTACTTCATGAATTTTCTGATGCCCAAGGTTGGTACTTCTCTCTAATTTGGAATAAGCCTGCTGTGAGATTCCTAATTTTTTTGCAGCAGATAATTGTTTAAATCCTTTAAAATGCCGGAGTTTACGGATAGCTTCTCCAGAGATAATAATTTTTTGCAAGGGTATGGTTTTAATAATGGGGTAGAAGGTAAAGTTAGGGCAAAATCGTATAGGTTGTTATATGTTAAAGTTTTAAGAGGTTGTATTTTACAACCCAAAGCAAATGATATTTTTTAAAAATAAACTTCATATTAGCATCAGCTTTTACACTTCACCGATATTTAATACAAAGTTGCAGTAGAAGTCTAATTAAACCATATAAAAGTACCAAAATAGAAAATTTCTCTTGAAAACAAACCCTTCCGAATCAAAAGAGCTTTGGCAAACGACTCACAATTGGCTCAACGCAGTGGGCAATTCAGTAAATAAAATATTTTGCAAAGAACAGGTTTCAGCCCATCCCGATTATCCAGCAATTACTTCAGTGGTTGATTTTTTAGATAATGGTGGTATGAGTTATCAGGCAGTGCAGGCAGATGCTTCTTATATACATGAGTTCAATTATCCACTGCTAGCACATATAAAACAGCCACGGCAGGAATATATGCATATCATTTCTGATGCAACCGAATGGGATAAGCAAAAAGATATAACAAATCTATGGAGTGGTGTTGTTATATATCCCGAAAAAAATGCTTCCTGGTATCATAAAGAAAATGAATCACGAAAAAAACAAGATAGCCGTAATAAATTAATTGCTTTTGGCTGGTTGGTCGCGGGGCTTGTGCTATTTATCTTTGCTGCTCTTAATATATCTGTTGTTACTGTTAATACCTTTGGGTTTTTAGCATTATCAGGATTGGTATTGAGCATATTTGTTTTGGGCGTAGAACTCGGCTTTCAGAATGAAATTGTAAAACAGGTATGTGGGGCTGTAAGTGATGGGGGTTGCGAGAAAGTATTAAAAAGTACTTATGCCAAAGGGTTTGCAGGTTTTACCCCTGCTGATATTTCTGTATTATATTTTACCACACAGTTTATAATGTATATAGCAGGTAGTTTTTATCCGCCGGTTTTACCCCTGTTGTTTTTTATTTCATTACCAGGAATTATAGTTGCATGCTGGAGCATTTACACACAAGCCTTTCAACTTAAAAAATATTGTACGCTATGCCTCGTTATCGTAGCTGTACTAATTATACAAGCGGCTATTGGTATTTTTTCTATACCAGAAATTGTTTTTGAAATTGCTCCCGTTAGCTTAATTGCGGCGGTATTTTTTATATCGGGCATTATCTTATTTCCAATTAAACAACTATTAAAAACAAATGAAACTAACCGGCATAAATTAGCAGAGCTAACAAAGTGGAAAACAGATTCAAATTTATTTATTACCCAATGGCAGCAAGAGCAGCAGGTTGATACAACCATATGGAAAAATGATTTGGTAATTGGTGAACCATCTGCACCTATAATCATAACCGTAGCCTGCAACCCCTACTGTGGCCCTTGTGCAAAAGCTCATTTACAATTAGATGATTTATTGCAGCGCTTTAATGGTAAGTTGGCTGTGCAGGTAAGGCTTTTGTGCAATCCAGATAAAGAGGAAGACAAACGTACCATTGCTGTTAAAGCTTTATTACAAAATGCTGCGATAACAAAAAATAAACAGGATATGCAGGAAATGTTAACGGATTGGTTTGCATGGATGGATTTTGAAAAGTGGAATAGCAAATGGTTACAACTCAATGACTCACAAAAAACTGCTGAATCCCAACTATTTGCGGAAGAAATAGAAAGAGCTTTGAGAAAGCATAGTAATTGGATAGACGAAAGTAATATCAGCTCTACACCTACTTTTTTTATTAACGGACGCAGGTTACCGGGCAGGTATAGCTTGAATGATATGGAACAATTGATTCCACGGCTATCAGAACTATTAACAAAAGAGCTTGTAAAATAATTCGGAGATTTGCGCTGTGCACGGCATAAATAGTTGCCTCTGGATAAACCATTCTAACGATACAGTTTGTAACTGCTGTGTTATCAAATTTTAATTTTATAAAATGACAAAATTATCAAGAGAACAAATGAAAAATGTAATGGGTGGCACTGTACCTGTGTTAGGTTGTGGCACTGGTATTTCCTGCAGTGGTAAAGCATCGGGTGACAATTGTGGCACTAAATCATGTGTTTGTGAAACTCATTCAGCTGGTGATAGTACCTTATATTGCACTGTTCAAATTTAAAGAACTAATCAAATAAATAGTTCTAATTATTAATAAATTAAACCGCAATTTACTTGCGGTTTAATTTATTAATACTCCAACATTAAATACAAATTTTTAAATGAAGCAATTACTCTTAATTACCCTTTCAATTTTTAATATAAGCTGTTTATTTTCACAAAATCACTTCACTATTTCAGGCATAACCAATTTAGTATCTAATGGAAAAGCCATCTTAAGGCAAAGTGGCCCATCAGGATTTTATTCAACAAAAATAAAAAATGACACCGTAAACATTTTTAATCATCACTTTATATTTGAAGACACGTTAAAATATCCTCAACAATTTCGCATTACCTTAATTAGTTCAGATAAAGATTATATAACGGAGGGGATTTTTATTGACACAGGGTTTCAAAAAATATCAATAGACTCTTCAAGTCAAATTAATAATATCTTGGATTTTGGACATGCTGTATCAATGGAAGGTTCCAAAACCAACAATGAGTATACAAAAAAATACTTACCTCTATTTGATTCTATAAACAAAAGAATAGTTGTCTTTTTATCTGAAATAGAAAGATGTGATACCATTAATGACTTTGAGTCTAAAAAAGCATGTGTTATAAAAACGGAAATAGAACGTATTAATATAAGAAAAATCAGGGACAGTATTTTATTAAATTATGCAACCCAATATCCAAATTCAGCGATTATACCTTGGCTCTTATACGAAGCGTTGAGAAAATATGGGTATAAAGAATTTTATCAAACGATAATTGACAAAATTACTAACTATAATCCTACAAATATAAATAAATATCTAACCAGTTTTATAAATGAACAGAAAATAAAAATTGTTGGAAATTTATTTCCCCTTAATGACTTTATTAATAATAATTTCAAAAATAAATATACTAAAAATATTAAATATACTTTGGTTGAATTTTGGTATAGCGGGTGCGGCCCATGTATCGCTCAATTCAATTCATTAAAAAGCGTTTACAATAAATTTAATAAACAAGGGTTTGAGATTGTTGCCATATCAATTGATGGAAAAAAAACTCTAAACAAATATAAAAAAATATTAAAATTAAATAATTACCCATGGAAACAAATACTGGATATTGGCGGCAAAAGGGCCACATCAATAAATATTCAGAAATACCCATCAAGTTTCTTATTAAATAAAAAAGGCGAAATTATCAGCATTGATATTAAACCGGAGGCTTTGCATGATTATCTTAAACAGAATTTATAGTATATTTTTCAAATTAATAAACAAAAGATTCAATTAATTTATTATTTCTGGTTTAATGCTTGCCCTCCATGTCATTTAGAGTTTAATGACATTGGCAAGAATAAGAAAATATTAATTGATTTCTTCCGTAATTTAATTGATTATTTCACTAATGAAACAATTCCCCTTAATTCTCCAGCGCAATCAAATGGATTGCGGTCCTACTTGTTTATACATGATATGCGAATATTATAGTCGTTATTTCTCTATTGAGAAACTGCGAGAATTAACTGAAATAGGAAAAGAGGGTGTGAATTTATTAGGCATTAGCGATACTGCTGAAAAAATTGGCTACCGCACCCAGGCAATTCAAATAAACATTACAGAACTAAAAGAAGTAAAACTACCCTGCATATTACACTGGAGCCAAAATCATTTTGTAGTACTTTATAAAAGTAGAAAACAACAATACTTTATAGCTGACCCGGCAAAAGGCTTACTAAAATATAAACAAAAAGAATTTGATCAACACTGGTTAAGTAGCAACAACAATTCTAAAAATACCGGCATTGCGCTTATATTGGAGCCTACCCCAGCTTTTTATAACAATGTATATGCTGATGATTATACCGAACAAGGGCATAGAAATTTTAGCGGAATTGTTAAATACCTGTACCCGTATAAAAAATTAATTGTGCAGCTAATAATAGGTTTATTATTGGGCAGCTTACTGCAATTGATATTCCCCTTCCTAACCCAAAGCATCGTGGATGTTGGCATTAATACGGGAAACCTTCATTTTATTTATATTGTTCTATTTGCCCAATTGGCATTATTTGCTGGCAGGCTTTCTGTTGATTTTATAAAGAGTTGGATACTGTACCATATCAGTAGCCGGATAAACATCAGTATCCTCACCGATTTTTTAATAAAACTGATGAAACTGCCGTTAAGTTATTTCGACAGCAAAAAAACAGGCGATATCATGCAGCGCATGAACGACCACCAGCGCATACAAAGTTTTTTAACGGGCACATCGCTTACCACTTTATTCTCATTGTTTAACCTGGTTATTTTTTCTGTAGTGCTGGGTATGTATAATTTATCCATCTTCTTAATTTTTGTGGTTGCAAGTATGCTGTACATTTTTTGGATATTGATTTTTCTTAAAAAAAGAAAACATCTCGATTACAAACAGTTTGACATAGCCAGCGCTGAACAAAGCAAAACCATGGAAATAGTGCAGGGCATGCAGGAAATAAAACTGCATGGTTGCGAAAAAACCAAACGCTGGCAATGGGAGCGCCTGCAGGCAAGAACATTTAAATTAGGCGTAAAAGGGTTGGCACTAAATCAATGGCAGCAAACAGGGGCGTTCTTCATCAATGAGGGGAAAAATATTATCATAACATTCCTGGCAGCACAGGCGGTTATTAACGGGCAAATGACATTGGGTGGCATGCTAGCCATTCAATACATCATTGGGCAACTAAACAGCCCCATAGAGCAAATGATCAGTTTTGTACAAAGTTGGCAATTAGCCAAAATAAGTTTAGACAGGCTTAATGAAATACATTCCCTTAAAGATGAGGAACCGGCTGAAAAATTATTTAACCGGGAACTTCCAACAGATAAAACGATTGAGTTAACCAATGTCTCCTTCACCTATCCGGGTGCAGGCAACGAAGCTGTTCTCAAAAATATAAACTTAATTATTCCGCAAGGCAAAACAACTGCTATTGTTGGCAGCAGCGGAAGCGGTAAAACCACTCTCCTGAAATTATTATTAAAATTCTACGATACAAATAAAGGAAATATGAAAGTTGGTGGCAATGATATTGCAAACTTAAGCCACAGGTCATGGAGGCAGTCTATTGGAGTAGTAATGCAGGAGAGTTTTATTTTCAGCGACAGCATTGCGGCAAATATTGCAGTAAGTGATGAAAATATTCATACCGGCAAATTAAAAGAAGCCGCGATTGTTGCCAATATCCTGGAATTTATAGAAAGCCTGCCGCTTGGGTTTAACACGAAGATTGGAGCCGAAGGCATTGGCATCAGCGCCGGGCAAAAGCAGCGTATACTCATAGCAAGGGCAGTATACAAAAACCCGGATTATATTTTCTTTGATGAAGCAACCAACAGTTTGGATGCGAATAATGAAACAGTCATCATGAAAAACCTGGAAATTTTTTTTAAACATAAAACGGTAATTGTAGTAGCGCACAGGTTAAGTACCGTAAAAAATGCCGATCAGATCATAGTCTTACACAATGGTGTGATTACAGAAAAAGGTTCTCATATTGACCTTACAAATAACAAAGCTGACTATTTTACCCTTGTGAAAAATCAATTGGAATTGGGTGATTAAAAAAACTATATGCCAGAAATAATTAATGGATATTCTATGGAGCAATCCTTAAAACATCTCACTTCTGATAATGAAAAAACGGAAATTCCGTTGCTTTCAAATGAAGTTCAGGAAATTATTTCGCACAAACCAAACTGGATAGTACGCAATGGCACTTTACTGTTTTTATTAATTATCAGCGCTCTAATCTCAACCACTTTTTTTATCAGTTACCCGGATATCGTATATGCAAATGCAAAACTTACATCCATTAATGCCCCGAAAGAAGTAAAAGCCAAAATAGAAGGAAAGCTTATAAAACTACATGCAATAGAAGGAAAATTTATTCAACAGGGAGAACTATTAGGTTTCCTGGAAAGCAGGGCAGACCATTATGAAGTAATCTCCCTTTCTCAACTTGCAGACACATTACAAATAATATCTGAAACCGGCAATTCAGAAAACCTATCAAAATATACTGTTATTTCCTACAAAAATTTAGGGGAAGTCCAGCAACCTTTTCAAACCTTCATGCAAAGCTTTTATTTGTTTAATCAATACTTATCACAGGGTTATTATCTGAAAAAGAAAAAAATGTTAACCGATGATATAGGATATTTACAAAGGTTGCATGCAAACCTGCTACAACAAAAAACTATGCAACAGGAAGATGCGGGATTATCCAAACAAACTCTTGATGCAAATGAATCCCTGAATGCAGAGAAGGTAATATCCGCATTGGATTATCGTAATGAAAAAAGTAAATATATCGGTAAAGCACTTATTATTCCTCAAATAACGGCTGCTATTATCAGCAACAAAAGCAGTCAACATGAAAAGCAAAAAGAAATTGTACAATTAGAAAATGAGATTTCACAACAAAAGGGAATTTTTATTCAGTCCCTAAATACGCTAAAAGCACAGTTGGAAGAGTGGAAAGCTAAATACTTATTAATAGCCCCTATTGATGGTAGGATTATATTTGCTAGTTTTTTACAGGAAAATCAACAATTAAAAATCAATCAGACAATTTGCTTTATCAATCCTGAAAACACTCAATATTTTGCCGAAGTAATTATACCACAAAATAATTTTGGCAAAATAAACAAAGGCCAAAAAGTATTGCTAAAATTACCTGCTTATCCTTACCAGGAATTTGGTACAATACAGGGTAAGTTAGATTTCATTTCAAATATTCCTACCGACAGCGGTTACCTCGGAAAAGTGAGTTTAATTTATGGCTTAAAAACGAATTACAAAAAATTGGTACAATATCGCGATGGCCTGTTAGCAAGAGGAGAAATCATCACTTCGGATACAAAATTATCAGACCGGATTTTTAATCAGCTTAAAAATTTAATAAATAATCACGATAAATAAATTTATTCAAAGTATTGCAGCGCCAGTTCATATCCTTTCAACCCGAGCCCACTAATAACACCCACTGCTTTCCCCGAAACATGAGATAGTTTTCTGAAATCTTCCCTTCCAAATACATTTGAAATATGAACTTCAATCACAGGTGTTGTAACTGCGGTAACAGCATCACCAATGGCAACAGAGGTATGTGTATATCCTCCCGGATTTAATATGATACCATCATGATCAAAACCCACCCGTTGAATTTCATTGATCAGCTCTCCTTCAACATTACTTTGGAAATAACTAATCTCTATATTTTTGAAAGTATCTTTTAAATGCTGCAGGTATGACTCAAAAGATTCAATACCATAAATACCCGGTTCTCTTTTACCGAGTAGATTGAGATTGGGGCCGTTGATGATTGCTATTCTCATAACACGAATGTAAGCGAAATTTTGAATCCCAAATTTTCAATGATTCCACCCCCTCTCCTTTGGAGAGGGCTGGGGTGAGGTAATTTAATTCGTGTTTATCATCCTAATAAACTCATCAAACAAATACCTGCTGTCATGCGGTCCTGGCGTAGCTTCCGGATGATATTGTACAGAAAAAGCTTTTTTATTTTTTATCCGGATCCCTTCAATACTGTTATCATTGAGATTAATATGAGTTATTTCAATGTTCTTATTTTCTTTTACAGCATCGGGTTCAATACCAAATCCATGATTCTGTGTTGTGATCTCACTTTTACCTGTAATCATATTTTTCACAGGATGATTCAAACCTCTGTGTCCGTGATGCATCTTAAAAGTTGGAATATCATTTGCAAGAGCAAGTAACTGGTGGCCAAGGCAAATACCAAACAATGGTTTGTCAGCAGCCAATATTTTCTTAACAGTATTTATTGCATAGTCAAGAGGTGCAGGATCACCGGGGCCGTTACTAATAAAATAACCTGAAGGCATAAATGTTTCCATCTCCTCAAAACTGGTTTTAGCATTGTACACCTTAACATAAGCGCCTCTTTCAACAAGGCAATTTAAAATATTTTTCTTTATCCCAAAATCAAGTACGGCTATTTTTATTTTGCTATTTACATCTCCTGATTCATAGTTTTCATTTGTACTTACTATTGAAGCCAATTCTAAACCATCCATAGAAGGTACAAGCTTTAATTGCTTTTTTAATTCCTCCATACCTGTTCCATCTGAAGATACAATGCAGTTCATAGCGCCTTTTGTTCGAACATGTGCAACTAAAGCCCTTGTATCAACAGCATCAATAGCCACTACCTGTTGTGCTTCAAAATAATCTTGTAAAGAAGCATCTGCCATAAAACGGCTGTATTTCTCTTCCAGATTTCGACCGATTACTGCTTTTACCTTTACATGATCGCTTTCAACATCAGCGGCTTTTACGCCATAATTACCCACATGTACATTATTCATGATAAGCACCTGTCCATAATAACTGGGGTCAGTAAATACTTCCTGATAGCCTGTCATGCCCGTATTAAAACATATTTCACCAGTGGCAGTACCAATCTTGCCAAAAGCATTGCCATGAATAATGGTTCCGTCTTCTAAAATTAATATTGCAGTTTTTGTTGTAGGAAGTGCCATCTATTATAAATGTTTTGCAAAGAAAAGGATTCAATTTCGTTCTGAACAAATAAAATTTCTCACACTCCCCTCTCCTTCAGGTGTGGGGTCGGGGGTGAGGCCCATAAAAAAAGGCTCCGATAAATTAATCGGAGCCTTTATATAAAAAAAATCTTTCAAATTATGCTTCTGTTTTTTCGTCTGTTCCTGCTTCATCCGTTGTTTCTTCTGTAGCCTTTTTCTTAGAACCACCGGCACGGCGTGTTTTCTTGGCTGGTTCAGCCGCAGAAGCAACACTAATACCTTTACCGTATATCTCATTAAAATCAACCAGTTCAATCATTGCTATTTCAGCATTATCACCAATACGTGCACCCAGTTTAATGATACGGGTATAACCACCCGGACGAGCTGCAACCTTTGGGGCAACAACCGTAAACAATTCTTTTACTGCTGCTTTATCATTCAAATAACTAAACACAATACGATGGTTGTGCATAATAACCTCTTTAGTAGCCGTATGTTTGGTCTTGGTTATCAGAGGTTCAATGTAAGTACGCAAAGCTTTTGCCTTTGCAAGTGTGGTTGTGATCCTTTTGTAAGTGATTAACTGGCAACCAGGTTCATAAGCAAGGCCCTTCTGTGAGAAGCCGTTCTGCTTAAATTGTTGTTTTTGTTTCCGTGACGCATGACGTTTGTAGTTTAATTCGGTTATACCGTGTCAGGAATTATAACCTACTGTTTAAAAAAGCTATTAGCTATTAGCTGCAAGCTGTTAGTATTTCTTAATTCGTTTAATTCGTGCTAAAAATTCGTGTTATCAATTATTCATCGTCTAATTTCAACTTGCTAAGGTCCATACCAAAGCTTAAACCTCTTTCCTGTAATACCTGGTCAATTTCACTTAAAGATTTCTGGCCAAAGTTTCTGAATTTCATCAGGTCTTCCTGCTCGTACTGTACCAGTTCGCTTA
>JANOPU010000030.1:0-2851 GCA_031422055.1 Ferruginibacter sp. | reverse complement strand
AATTACCCCGCAGGCTGATAACGAAGTAATTCCTTTTGTAGAATCAGGGTGTACTACAGGGTTATTGATATCTGTAGTATCTGTCCAACCGGGAACTATATATGTCGAATAATGATTGGTTGGATTGATTGGAATAAGTTCCGGATATAGAAAATGTACATAAGTACCTCCATTAAAACTGCCGCTTGATATTTCAGGATATATAACTATCATATTATAATCATCATCCGCTGTAAAAGATACCAGGTACTGCTGCCAGTCTGAATCTCCCATTAACCCAAATGATTGGCAAAATATTAATTGACTCCCACCAATTATCTCGGGATTTCCTGAAGAAGTAGTATCAAAATTCTGGCAGTTGGTAAGAAATATTTTAAAAGTATAAAATCCACTTGGGCGATAACTGGATAGGTATGATGATGCTAAGAAAAAAGATAATGCATATTTTTTACCCCCTTCAATTGGGAGTGTTCTTCCGGCAATTCCCTCAGTTAATGCGTGTCGGTTATCAACAAGCATGGATGCAAAATTTACTCCGGTGAGACCAGAAGGTACAGTGGGTAGATTCCATCCCATGTTTATTGCTAATGCTCCATTAATATCTGTAGTCAGGTTGTTTATGTCTTGCCACATGATAACGTCCCCATCACTGAAGTCTTCAAGAGAATCACCAGTAGAACGAAAACCTGGGTTGGCAATTAAATTACACGCAGAGTCAGTTAATCCTGTTGCACATGGTACTAAATAATGTTCATTTCTTGGTGGGTTGACTTGAGCGTTGCTTGCTAAAAAGCTAAACAAAGTGATAAATAATAATAATCTTTGTTTCATAAAGTTTGGTTTAGGTTATTGATTAATAAAAAAAATACAAATTGTGAAGAGCTGACAAAGCATTCTTCTGCAAAGGATTTTTTCTTGAAGATTCAGATGTAGAACTAATAGCTGTAGTTCAGAAATAAATAAATTCGAAGAGTTCAGTCAGATGAAATGTTAGTAAAGATGAAATTCGAACTGAGGATATTTAATAGACCATTGATAAACAATCTAAAGGTTGGTATTATTTCTTAAAGAAAAAAATATTTTTTGCTCTTGATGAAATAATTTAAAAAATATCAGGTTTTCACTGTTTTGGACTGATTACTTTTTACGACAATAATTTATGATTTGAAAACCAAGCAAGGCTTCCGCTAACAAAGCATTTACGCAAGCCGGGCTGACGGAAGTAAAATCAGCATCATTTCGCTACCAATCTTCAGTCATCGACCGTTTATTAATTTGCTTTTGTATTCACAATAATATTTCGTTCCTTTAATAAGCATCAGCACTGGGCGGAAACAGCATCAAATGCCCTCACTTCGCAAATGCTTGACGAAGCTGAATATCTATTAAAGCAAGGGTTTACAAATATTACATTGATCGATATCTCACCGGTGCTGGTATCAGCTATTCAAAAAAAATTATCTGCATATATTAAAAATCAACTTCACGTTATCTGTGATGATTTTTTTAATCTGACCAAAAGTTTTGATCTGATTTTGGAGCAGACATTCTTTTGTGCTTTGGATCCCGGCCTCAGAGAAAAATATGCAGCCAAAATGTTTGAACTTTTAAAACCAGGTGGCAAAATTGTTGGTGTTTTATTCAACCGCAGCTTTGAAGGCGGCCCTCCATTTAGTGGAAGCAAACAGGAATATGAAGAATTATTCAAAAACAAATTCGAGATCAAAACAATGGAAGAATGTTATAACTCCATTAGCCCCAGGAAAGGGAGTGAATTATTTATTATCCTGGTAAAAAAATAAAATGATCCCGGGTTTAAGAGGATCAAGCTTCAAATAATTTTGCAACTCCAAATGCAGCGGCAGCTGCTACAGCACCGATCATGGTTACACGAATAGCACCCCAAAAAGCGTTAACGCCGGTGATCCTGCTTTTGAAGTATCCGAAAATAAATAAACAGGCCAAAGTTGCTATGACTGAATATTTTAAAGCTTCTGTAGAACCTGAAATAAAAAAATAAGGGCTGAGAGGAATGACACCACCGGCAACATATGATAACCCGATATTCAATGCACTTTTTGTTGCTCTTTTTGGATCAGGTTTTTCCAGTCCTAATTCATACTTCATCATAAAATCAACCCAACGGTCTTTATCACGGGAAATTTCTTCTGTGGCTTTATCCTGTATTTCCTGGCTCAGGCCTATGTTTGCAAAGAATTCTTTTGTTTCTTCAATTTCTTTATAGCGCAGATTTTCTATTTCATCATATTCTCTTTTTACTTCGCTTTTATAATGATCCTGTTCTGTTTTTCCAGCCAGGTATCCTCCCAATCCCATAGCTATACTGCCTGCGGCAATTTCTGCAATGCCTGCAATAACAATGATGCTGCTGCTGTCAACCGCACCGCTCAATCCTGCTGCCAATGCAAATGGAACGGTAAGCCCGTCACTCATACCTATAACTACATCTCTTAACAGGTCAGAACTTTTCAGATGTGATTCAATGTGATCGTGGTGAAGATGGGTATCCATTTGTATAAAAAAATTTATCGAAAGTAAAATTTAATAGCGAGACTTTTGGCAGATATAGGTGAAATCTAATCGTTTATAAAAAATTTACCGGTTTCTTCAGCCTTGGTTGCTCTTGCATGCCCCGGCCTGGTGTTGTCAACACAATTGTTCGGAAGTTCGTTTAATTGATATGTTCTTTTTTGCTCTTGAGTAACAAACTTCTAATTCATTGATTTTTAGCATCTTCTTTTCCTTGATTAAAAGAAGCAAAAATCAAGGGCTGCGGAAAAAAGAGCTAAAAATTAAAAGCCTGGCTAAAATGAAATAAGTCACAACAGTT
>JANOPU010000029.1:0-19937 GCA_031422055.1 Ferruginibacter sp. | reverse complement strand
GGATATCATTTTATTAAAACCGGGTTACAGGATTGTGTTGTTTGTGGCGGGGCACAGGAAATTGGCCTTTATTCCATGGGTAATTTTGATGCTTTATCTGCATTTTCGATCCTGGAAGCTACGCCAACCAAAGCATCCAGGCCATTTGACCGCGATAGGGATGGATTGGTTCCAAGTGGAGGTGCTGCTACAGTTATCCTGGAAAGTCTTGATTCTGCCTTAAAACGAGGAGCAAATATTTTAGGGGAAGTAGTGGGATATGGGTTTTCATCAAATGGGGCACATATATCAAACCCAACTGTAGACGGGCCTTCAAGGTCTTTGTATATGGCTTTGAAAGATGCAGGTATGCAGTCTTCAGATGTGGATTACATCAATGCCCATGCCACATCTACACCAGCCGGGGATTCAAGCGAAGCAAGAGCCTTACATGAGGTTTTTGGCGGGCATAAACCTTTTGTGAGTTCAACAAAATCTATGACCGGACATGAATGCTGGATGGCTGGTGCCAGTGAAATTGTTTATTCAATGCTTATGATGCAAAATTCCTTCATGGCACCCAATATTAACTTCGAGAACCCCGATGAAGATTCTGCAAAATTGAATATTGTAAAAAGTGTTATAGAAAAAGAGATTGTCGTATTTTTGTCAAACTCCTTTGGATTTGGAGGAACTAACTCATCGCTAATTATAAGAAAAATGCATTAATAGTGCTGTTTATGGAAAAAAAAGAAATTATTGAAAAAATTCACTCATTTCTGATTGAGGAATTTGAAGTTGAAGCAGAAAAAATTGTACCGGAAGCTAATTTAAAGGAAACACTCGGTTTAGACAGCCTTGACTACATTGATCTTGTTGTTGTGATTGAAAACAATTTTGCTTTTAAGGTAAAGCCTGAAGATTTTACCAACATAACTACTTTCCAGGATTTTTGCGACTACGTAATATCCAGGGTAAATTCAAAAGAAATGGCATAATGTCTTTATGGCAAGGGCAATCTAAAGGAAATAAAGCCGGATATCAGATATTCGTTTGGATATTAAAAAATTTCGGCATTTCCCCGGCTTACTTCCTTTTAAGGTTTGTAGTAACTTATTTTTTTTTATTCTCCTATAAATCTAATCGTCACGTTTATTCTTTATACCATCAAAGGCTTGGCTATACCTGGTTCTCTTCTTTTTTCAAAATTTACCGGAACTCCTTTTTATTGGGGCAAAGTATCATCGACAAAGTTGTAGTGATGGCCGGTATCAAAAATAAATTCACTTATCATTTCGACGGCGAAGAAAACCTGAGAGAAATTGCTTCTTTGCAAAAAGGAGGGATGTTACTGAGTGCTCATATTGGTAATTGGGATATTGCAGGGCATTTATTAAAAAGGCTTGATACCAGGATCAACATTGTTATGTTTGATGGTGAAAAAGAACAAATAAAAGAATACCTTGATACAGTAACAGGAAAGAAAAGTGTACATATTATTTATATTAAAAATGACCTGTCGCATATTTATGAAATAAGCGAAGCATTTAAAAACAATGAATTGGTTTGTATGCATGCTGATCGGTTTTTAGAGGGTAACAAAACGCTCACCACGGAATTTCTTGGAGAAAAAGCAAGGTTTCCGATGGGGCCATTTGTATTAGCTTCAAAATTTAAGGTACCGGTTTCCTATGTATTTGCCGTAAAAGAAAGTAACCTGCATTACCATTTTTTTGCAAGTAAAATAAAAGACTATAGCCATGTAGAAAAAGAAAATGTAATGCAGGAAATGCTGATGGAATTTTCAAAAGAAATGGAGAAAAAAGTCAAACAATATCCCGAACAATGGTTTAATTATTATAATTTTTGGAATTAGTGAAGAATGTTTGGAAATGTTTGGAAATGTTTGGAAATGTTTAGGAAAGTTTAGAAAGTTTAGGAAAGTTTAGAAAGTTTAGGAAAGTTTAGGAAAGTTTTGACGGTTTAGAATTGCGCTTAATACTAAACTCTCCTAAACCCCCTAAACCTTCTAAACCCCCTAAACCCCCTAAACCTTCTAAACCCTCTAAACCCTCTAAACCTTCTAAACCCTATTAAAAAGAGACTAAAAAAATGGAAACTTCCGAAAACATACTATCCTTCATCCCTCAAAGGCCTCCCTTTGTTATGGTTGACGAACTATTGTTTTCTGATGAAAAAATTACCCGGTCAAAATTTTTAATAAAAGCAGATAATATTTTTGTTGAGAATGGTTGTTTAAAAGAACCGGGCCTGGTGGAAAATATAGCACAAACTGCAGCAGCAAGAGCAGGGTATATTTCAAATTTAGAGAATAAACCCGTGAGTGTAGGTTATATTGGAGCTATAAAAAATCTGGTTATTAATGGGTTTCCAAAAATAAACGAAGAAATAATTACTGAAATTACCATAGAAAATCAGATTTTTGATGTGACTTT
This sequence comes from Ferruginibacter sp., assembly GCA_031422055.1. Lineage (GTDB taxonomy): Bacteria > Bacteroidota > Bacteroidia > Chitinophagales > Chitinophagaceae > Ferruginibacter. Next base: position 17,502 of record JANOPU010000029.1, on the reverse strand, counting down.
AATATCCGGAAAGATCATTTATAATGATTTGATATTGGCTCAATGTGAAATGAAAATATTTATTACAAATCAATAAAAATAATTTTATGAAACTTTCTTTTAAATTAAACTGGCTATTCACAGCTTTCTTATTTTGTGGAATTTCTCAATCCGGTTTTTCGCAATCAATAAATGAATTCTTTAATAACAGTGAGTTGAAATTGACTTATTTAGGTATTGATTTCACAAAGGCCCGGCTTATCAACGCAGAGTCTGCAAATTCATTTGATATTCGCAATAGATTATACAATAGCATTAACGATGTGGTTGTTAATGAACCCAAAAAATATGATATTGCTGGTGCTTTTCATAAAAGTAACGTAAATAGTGATCTATCTGCAGTTAAGGCCGGGACTGAAAAAATAAATGCAGAAGAAATCGTCTCTTCAAATACTGCAGATTTCGACCGCTTAAAAGAAACTGATATTGCATCTGTTGTAAAGGCTTTAAGTATTGAAAAGAAAAGTGGGATAGGATTATTGTTTGTAATGGAAGGAATGAAAAAAGTAGATAAAAAAGGAATAGCTTCTATTTGGGTTGTATTGGTTGATATGAAAACTAAAAAAATTTTGATGACAGAACGTTTTGAAAGTAAAGCAACCGGGATTGGCTTCCGTAATTATTGGGCCTCTACGATTAAAGAAACTTTGGATGAAATAGAAAAGAAAAAATATAGTGAGTGGAAATCGAAATCAGGCAGCTGATCTAAATGTTTGTATGAAGAATTTGAGCAATAGAACTGAAGTATTGATTCGTTTTAATGAAGCCGACCCGTTGGGTGTGGTTTGGCATGGTCATTATATCAGGTATTTTGAAGATGGAAGGGAAGCTTTTGGAATGATGCATGGGTTGGGCTACCTGGATGTATATAAACAAGGGTTTGTTATTCCAATAGTTAATGTTCATTGTGATTTTAAACGTTCATTACGATACGGCGACAGGGTTATTGTGGAAACAGTGTATATTCCTTGCGAAGCTGCCAAGATGAAATTTAATTATAGTCTGACCAATGCTGCAACTGGCGAAATAGTTGCTACTGGTTATTCTGTTCAGGTTTTTTTAGATAAGAAGGATTCTATACTTCAATTAGCTAACCCGCCTTTTTTTGAAGCGTGGAAAAAGAATCATGGATTGGATAAATAAAAACTTATTTGGGATTTATTGTATTGTTCTGTAAACAATAACCAGTGATTTTTTTCGCTCACCTCTCCTTTGTCGAAGACCCCGATTATTTCGGGGGAGATGCTTGGGGGTGAGGTCCTGCAAGGATTTTAACAGGCAACAAAGTAATAAAAATGAAAGACATCTTTATATGTTCAGATAATATTTTTTCTCCCATCGGTTTTACAACTGCTGATAATTTTCAGCTGGTGAAGAAAAGGATATCAGGAATAAAAAAGTATGAAAATTCTGAAATGTCGGAACAACTTTTTTATGCTTCCCTATTCAATGACATAGGAGATATTATTAAAAATAATAGTGGGCAAACCTATACAAAATTTGAAAAACTACTGATCGCTTCTATCAGCGACGCATTAAAAAATACTGCAGTTCTGCCAAACGATAAAAAAACAATACTCATCATTTCCTCTACAAAAGGAAATATAAGTTTACAGGAAACTGAAACGGTAGATGCTTCTTTAAAGAAAAGAATGACGTTGCATGCTTCTTCAAAACTGGTTGCAGATTATTTTCAGTTTGCCAATGAACCTGTCGTTATTTCCAATGCCTGCATTTCCGGATTACTTGCCATGATAACAGGTATGCGTATGATAAGATCGGGTCAATACGATCATGCTGTTATTGCAGGAGCAGATGTTATCTCAAAATTTGTTTTATCAGGTTTCCAGGCATTTCAGGCTGTTAGTGCTGAGCCTTGTAAACCATTTGATGAAGCAAGAAATGGCATTAACCTTGGTGAGGGTGCAGCAACAATGATCCTTTCAGCTCATAAGGATCATTCATACGGAGTAAAATTATTGTCAGGTTCGGTAAGCAATGACGCCAATCATATTTCAGGCCCTTCACGTACCGGTGAAGAATTGCACCAAGCCATTCAGAAAGCAATGAACGATGCCGGACTTTCATCAAAAGATATTGATCTGATATCTGCACATGGTACAGCCACAATTTATAATGATGAAATGGAAGCAAAAGCATTTACTTTGGCTGCACTTCAAAGAGTACCTGTAAATAGTTTGAAGGGATATTATGGACATACATTAGGAGCTGCAGGTTTGATTGAATCGATTATTTCCATACATTCTTTAAAGGAAAACCTGGTTATTCCTACACTTGGGTTTAATAAAATAGGAGTATCCACGCCTGTAAATGTCAACGATACTTTAAAAGAAATACCTTTGATGCATTGCCTGAAAACAGCTTCGGGATTTGGAGGCTGTAATGCAGCTCTGTTAATAAGCAAGTATTAATATTTTTTAATAATTAAATTTCGAATGGTGGAATTATACAATAAAGAACCAAAAACGGCATTTGAAGCAAGAGAAGCAGCACAATGGATTGCTTTTGGGCCGGTTATATTTCAGTCAGCACGAATACTTCGTGATTCAGGTATTTTGAAAGTGATTGACAGCGGTCCCCCACAAGGTTTAACATTAGCAGAAATAACAACATTAGTAAATATGCCATTATATGGCGTAAGGGTTTTACTTGAATCGGGTTTGGGAATGGGATTGGTGTTAATGAATGAAAAGAAATACACATTGGGTAAAACCGGGTATTTTATTTTACATGATTCACTTACAAAAGTAAATATGGATTTTGTACAGGATGTAAATTATAAAGCCCTTTTTCATCTGGAAGAAAGTATTCAAACTGGTAAACCTGTTGGCTTAAAAGAGTTTGGAGAATGGAATACCATCTATGAAGCATTAGCTCATCTTCCGGAACACGTGCAAAAAAGTTGGTTTGATTTTGATCATTTTTTTTCTGATGATGCTTTTAAATATGTTTTGCCTAATGTATATAGTGGTCGTGTCAAAAATATTTTAGATATCGGTGGTAATACCGGTAAATGGGCTATTGAATCAGTAAATCATGCACCTGATATTCATGTTACTATCATGGACCTCCCTGGCCAGTTGAATGTAGCTAAAAGAAAAATAGAAGAACTGGGTCTTCAACAAAGAGTCTCTTTTATTGCTGCAAATATTTTAGATGAATCAATAAAAATTCCCAAAGGATTTGATGCCATTTGGATGAGCCAGTTCTTAGATTGTTTTTCAGAAGCCGAGATCATTTCTATTTTAAAAAGATGCCATGAAGCACTCGATGAAAATGGACAAATAATGGTTTTAGAACCTTTTTGGGACAGGCAACGATATAAAATTGCAGCATTTTGTTTGCAACAAACTTCTCTCTATTTTACTACAACGGCAAATGGTAACAGCCAGATGTATAGCGCAGAAACTTTTTTAAATTGTGTTGAGCAAGCAGGCTTTGTTGTTTCTGAACAAATAGACAATATTGGATTAAGCCAAACATTATTAAAATGTAGTAAAAGAAAATAAATTTGTATCATTTTATTTTATTCTAATGGAAAATGAAAAAGTTGATGTACTTGTAATTGGAGCTGGTCCATCGGGTACAGTAGCTGCTTCCATTATTAATAAAGCCGGGTTTAAAGTCAGGATCGTTGAAAAATTAAAATTTCCTAGGTTTGTAATCGGCGAAAGCCTTTTGCCACGTTGTATGGAAGCATTAACTGAAGCGGGCTTTATAGATGCGATCAAAGAAAAAAATTTTCAGAAAAAATTCGGTGCCAAATTTGTAAAGAACGGAAAAGTGTGCGATTACTTTTTTGCAGATCAGTTCACAAAAGGTTTTAGCTGGACCTGGCAGGTCCAAAGAGGAGAATTTGATAAAACCCTTGCTGACACGGTAGAAAAAATGGGTGTACCTATCCGTTATGAATCTATGGTTACCGGTATTGAATTCAACGGAACTGATTCTGTTACAACCATAGAAGATACCAATGGAAACAAAAGTGAAATCGAAGCCAGGTTCATCGTCGATGGAAGTGGTTATGGCAGAGTGATTCCACGATTATTCAATCTCGAAAAGCCATCTAATCTTACTCCAAAAAAATCTTTGTTTACACATGTGGTTGATGTTAAAAGATCTGTTGATGATGAACCAAACCGTATTACAATAATAGTGCATCAGAAAGGGATATGGATTTGGGTAATTCCTTTTTCAGACGGAAAAACATCCGTTGGATTTGTTGGTGAACCCGGATTTTTTGAAAAGCTTACCGGCAGTAATGAAGAACAACTCCGGGCATTGATAGCTACGGAACCTTATTTCAGGGAACGGTTTAAAGAGGTAGAAATGGTTTTTGAACCTAAAGTTTTAGAATCCTGGTCAAACACTTCAACAACATTTCATGGAGATGGATTTGTTCTTACGGGAAATGTAACAGAATTCCTGGATCCGATTTTTTCATCGGGCGTTACACTTGCAACTGTATCAAGCCAACTTGCTGCACATTTGGTTATTCGTAAATTAAATGGTGAAGAAATTGATTGGAATAAAGAGTACACTGAACCAATGATGCAGGGGATTGATACATTCCGTTCTTATGTAATGGCATGGTACGACGGAACGCTGGATAAAATATTTTTTGCAGATCATGTTAATTTGGATATTAAAAATATGATCTGTTCTATTTTGGCTGGATATGTATGGGATCAGGATAATCCATATGTAAAAGATCACAACACCGCTTTAAAGAAACTGGCAAGGATAATTGAAATTGAAAAAATTTTAGAAGACTAATTTAAAAATGTTTTGATTATAGAAAATTATATTACCTCAAGTTGTTTGATTGATAAGCAAGGGATTTATAAAAATGAAATGCTGCTCTACGAAAACAAAGAAATTAGTTTATCCGATTTCTTTCTGGCAGCCTACCGTAATTTTGAGTTGAATTATCCAAAGTTTCACAAAATGGATAACCTTTGTAAGCTGGGATGGCTGGCAACGGAAATATTATTGAAAGATAGTTTTTATAAAAATGAATATGAATCCAAAGATATCGGAGTTGTTTTGTCAAATGCCAGCGCTAGCCTTGATACAGATATCAAATACTTTGAATCAACAAAAGAAATTGCAAGTCCGGCATTGTTCGTTTACACATTGCCAAATATTGTAATTGGTGAGATATGTATCAGGCATCATTTTAAAGGGGAGAATGCATTTTTTATTTTTGAAGAGTATAATTCAGGTTTTATAGAACAATATGTAAACAACCTATTAAATAATAATATATTGCAGGCTTGTATTTGTGGATGGGTGGAATTACTGGATAATGAATTCAAAACTGTTATATTTTTGATAGAAAAGAAAGCAACCGGTCAGAATATATTATTTACAAAAGAAAATATTAATAAAATATACTTGTCAAAAAATGGATAAATTAATGTCGGATCTGAAGAAACAGATTATTGATCAATTGAATTTACAGGATACTAAACCTGAAGATATAGGTGACGATCAACCGCTTTTTGTTGATGGCTTGGGATTGGATTCGATCGATTCATTGGAATTGATCGTTTTACTGCAACAGCAATATAAGATCAAACTTTCCAATGCTGTTGAAGGTCCGCAAGTATTCCGCACAGTTAGAACAATGGCTGAATATATTACTGCTCATCAAGTAAAGAATATTTAATCAATTTCAATTGTGTATAAAAAATTTGGGAAGTATTCATAAATCACATTGCGAGATGGGTTTTATACTCCCTCTCCTTTGTCGAAGACCCCGATTATTTCGGAGGAGAGGGTTAAGTGTGATGTTTTTTGTCAGATCAACAATAATACTATAATGGGAAATTCCGTTTTTATTGCCGGTTTGGGTGCTATTTCAGCAATAGGCAATAACGTTGCCGAATGCCTCGATTCTTTGGAAAGCGGTAAAGCTGGAATGGGACATATGCATTTCTTCGACTCATTACATCGGGACAAATTACCTGTTGCAGAAGTTAAGATCAGCAATGAGGATCTTTCAAAACTTTCCGGGTTACCGCAAACAAAAAGTCGTACTGCACATTTAAGCCTTATTGCTGCAAGAGAAGCAATAAATGATGCCTGTATAGAAAACATCGCTTCATTAAGAACAGGGTTTATTTCTGCCAATTCAGTTGGGGGTATGGATAAGTCAGAGAAATTCTTTGTTGAATTTCTTTCCGGTAATTCAAAAAGCCTGCCTGCCGGTAGGCAGGGAAAATTGCGTGGAGTAGTGAATCATGAATGTGGTAGTGTCACTGAATTGGTTGCCGATCAACTTGGGATCAAAGATTATATAACCACTATCAGTACTGCCTGCTCATCTTCTGCAAACGCTATTTTTTTTGGGGCTAGAATGATAAAAAATAACTTTTTGGATGTGGTAGTTGCAGGCGGAACAGATGCACTCACGAAATTCACATTAAACGGTTTTAAGACGTTGATGATACTGGATGAAAAATTATGCCAGCCATTTGATGATAACAGAAGAGGGCTTAACCTGGGTGAAGGCGCAGGTTATGTTGTGTTGGTATCTGAAAAAGTAGCTGCAACTCTAAAGAAGAAACCTCTTGTTACTTTGAGTGGATATTGCAATGCCAATGATGCCTATCATCAAACAGCCTCCTCACCTGATGGAACCGGCTCATTCTTGGCTATGAGTGGTGCTTTGAAAAAAGCGGGTCTACACCCTTCAGACATAGATTACATTAACCTGCATGGAACGGGCACACAGAATAATGACATAGCTGAAGGAACTGCAATTAAACGATTGTTTGATCCGTATTTTCCTAAAATGAGTTCTACAAAAACATTTACCGGGCATACGTTGGGTGCATGTGGTGGAATTGAAGCTGTGTTTTCTGTGTTGTCATTACAGCATGGGATCATTTATCCAAATCTGCGTTTGGAAACAGCAATGCATGACCTTCCATTTACCGTTGAAACAAAATTTATTAAAAATTACAAAGTGAAACACGTGCTTTCTAATTCATTTGGTTTTGGAGGAAATTGTTCATCACTGATTTTTTCAAAAGTATAACAATGTATATACGGGCAACCGGAAATATTTCGCCACAAAAGACCTTTGGTCATCTTTCGTTTTTGACTGAAGTTGTAGAATATTCCGGAAACCGCCTGGCATGTATTGAACCGGATTACAAAACATTCATTGATGTAAAACTGATAAGAAGAATGAGCCGTATCATACGGTTGGGTGTGGCCGCAGCAATGGAATGCCTGCAAGAGGCAGATGTAAAAATTCCGGATGCCATAGTTACCGGTACTGCTTATGGTTGCCTGGAAGATACCGGATCTTTCCTGACAAAGATGGTAGAATTCAATGAAGAATTACTTACGCCTACTTCTTTTATACAATCCACTCATAATACCATAGGAGCACAAATCGGTTTGATGTTGAAATGCAATAATTATAACAATGCATTTGTACATCGCGGGTTTTCATTTGAAAGTGCATTGCTTGACGGGATGATGTTATTGCAGGAAAAGGATGCAACAAATGTTTTGATCGGAGCTATAGATGAGATTACCAACATCAGTCATGCTATTTTAAGCAGAATGGGGTTATATAAAAATGGCCCGGTATCAAACCTTGAAATGTATAAAACAATATCCAAAGGAACGATCGCCGGAGAGGGAGCCGCTTTTTTCTTATTGGCAAATGAACCATCTCTTAATGATTATGCAAACTTGGATGGTTTAAAAACTTTTTACAAACCGGAGAATGAAAAAGAAGTTGAAAACCAGATCTTATCTTTTCTTGCAGCACATTCAATTTCATTAAGTGATATCGACCTGATTATTACCGGAAAGAATGGTGATACAATATCAGATAAAATATATGATCATCTGACAAATGGTATTTTTAATAACTGTAGTATTGTACATTATAAAAATTTATGTGGCGAATATCCCACAGCAAGTTCTTTTGCATTGTGGATGGGAGCAAATATCATAAAAACTGGTGCTGTACCAGCGGCATTGGAATATACCGGTAATAAAAAAGATGAGATCAAAAATATTTTGATCTATAATCATTACCAGCAAACACATCATTCTTTATTTTTGATCTCTGCATGTTGAACTTCAGGAATACAAATATCTTTTTTATAAGCCTGCTCATAACATTGATCGGGGTTCATATAAAAGTTGGTTTACCATTCTATGTTTATCCTTTATTGTTTGTTGTTTATTCCGGTATTGTTTTTTATGGTTGTTATAATGTCGGTTCAAATTTTTTTATTAAAATTATTTGTTCTGCCAACACAGACAAAAATGAAATTGCTATCAGTTTTGATGATGGCCCGGCAACAAATTATACTCCTGAAATCTTGCAAATTCTTAATAAGGAAAATATCAAAGCAACATTTTTTTGTATCGGTAAGCGCATTTCTGGAAATGAAAATATCCTGATACAAATAAAGGAACAAGGGCATATTATCGGTAACCATAGTTATTCGCATCATTTCTGGTTCGATATGTTTTCTTCAAAAAAAATGTTGGCTGATATGAAGATGATGGATGATGAAACGGAAAAAATTACCGGATTGAAGCCGGTTTTATTCAGACCGCCGTATGGTGTAACCAATCCTAATCTGAAAAAGGCTATTATTAACGGTAATTATACGCCTGTTGGCTGGAGTGTTCGATCAATGGATACGGTTACAAAGGATGAAAGAAAACTACTCTCTAAAATTAACAATGCAATAAAACCCGGTGCTGTTTTTCTTTTTCATGATACCAGTAAAGCAACAGTGAATGTGCTTCCTGCTTTTATACAAGAAGTTAAAAATAGGGGCTATCAGTTCATTCCGTTAGATAAATTACTACATTTGAAACCTTATGCATAAACTCATTTTATTATTATTGATACTGGCAACAAGGGTCAATTTACAGGCACAATATCCCGGTTATTCAGTTGTTGCTGACCTTTCAAAATTTAAAACAGAATTTTCAACTGCTGCTCAAAAAACAACTGCTATTAAAAGTGATTTTATACAGGAGAAAAATCTGAGTATGCTTTCAGAAAAAATAATTTCTAAAGGAAAATTCTGGTTTAAAAATGAAAGTAGGGTACGTATGGAATACAGTCAGCCATTTCAATATCTCATGATCATTAATAAAGACAAGGTTTTTGTAAAGGACGGGCAGAAAGAAAATAAGATATCTACTAAATCGAATAAACTTTTTCAGCAGATCAATAAAATAATGATCGATTGCATGCAGGGAACAACGCTTTCAAACCCTGATTTTAAAACAAGGGTATTTGAAAATAAGACCACTTCAATGGTTGAGCTGAGCCCGGTAACTAAGGGGTTGAAAGATTTATTCAGATCAATAAATGTCATTATTGATAAAAAAGATTTTACTCTTACCAGTATAGATATGCTGGAATTATCTGGTGACAACACACATATACGTTTTACCAACAAAGAACTGAATGCTACTATCCCGGATGCGTTATTTATTATTAAGTAGTTGCGTGTTTATATTGTTCGCTTGTTCAACTGCGTACAAACAAATGCCATCTGCAAGCGGAAATTTAAACGGGTTGCAAAAATTCAAGCCTGTATTCAAAGTCGCTTTATATAATACACAGGTTGATATAATGGGCAATCATTTCAGTGGGTTACTGCTTATAAAGAAAATGCCCGATAATACTATCCGAATGGTGTTTTCAAATGAAATTGGTTTTAAATTCTTCGATTTCGAATTCTCAACCGATGGAGCATTTAAAGTGTATTCAGTGATAAAACAGATGAATAAAAAATCAGTATTAAAAACACTTCGTAAAGATTTTGAACTTATTTTAATGGATCGGATGGATAGTTCTAAAGTTTCTGTTCATATAAACAATGGATTATTATATTATATCTTTCCTAATGGAAATGGTTATTCACATTACATAACAGATAGTACCGGCAAAGATCTTGTTCGAATGGAACGGGCATCCAAAAAGAAAACAGTAGTTGAGGCAATTATGAAAAATTATATCAATGGCATACCTGATACGATTGGTATCTCACATAAAACATTTGATTTTACCATTGGATTAAAACGAATAGAAAGATAATGTTGCAAAGAGATTTTTTTACAATTAGTAATCTGAAAATTACCGGATCTGATTTAAAAGCAGATCTGATAATCCATGCAAACCACAAAATATTTGAAGGGCATTTTCCCGGACAGCCGGTGGTGCCGGGTGTTTGCATGATGCAGATGGTAAAAGAAATTATTGAAACAGTTACCGACAGGAGAACAAACCTTTTGAAAGCAAATGAAATGAAATTTTTGGCTATTATTGATCCAATGAAAAATAATATGATCAACGCAACATTAAAATATTCTATTGAAGCAGATGAGAATCTAAACGTATCAGCTACATTCTATAAAGATGACCTAACCTACTTTAAATTCAAAGGACAGTTTGCTTCTCTGTAGATTTATTTACTGAAGCGGAAGTTTCATGTTTTTCCGGTATTATCCAATTAATGAGATCAAGAGCAGGCCCGGTCATAAATGTTGTTACCAGTGCCATTAATACCATCATGGCAAATATTTCCGGTGTAAGGATTCCGAGATCATAACCAATATTCAAAACAATTAACTGCATCAGGCCACGTGTATTCATCAAGACACCAATAGATAAACTATCTTTCCAGCTTTGACCAACCATTTTCGCTGCAAGCGCACTTCCGCCGAATTTACCTACAACGGCTACCAGCAATATCCATCCGAAAGTAATCCACAAATGTGTTTCATTCAATAAACCGATCTGTGTTCTCAATCCGGTTATTACAAAAAATAAAGGAAGTAATAATACCATACTTACATCTTCAATCTTATCAATAATAATTTTTCTGAAACTAAAACTGGAAGGCATGATAACACCGGCAATAAATGCCCCGAATAATGAATGTATTCCGATGGTAGAAGTGATATAAGAAGAAATGATCAGTATAATAAAGAACAGTGCAATGATCCCTGATCTCTTTTTGTGTTTGTGTTCATAAACATGTTCAAGCTTTTCAAGAGCAGGTCGTATAACTTTCAGCATTATTAAAACATATGCAACGGCCAGCCCGATAGTATAGATAACACTTAGCGATGAACCGGATTTTACCAATGCAATTACTGCTGCTAAAATACACCAGGCTGTAAGGTCATCAGCTGCCGCACATGTAAGTGCCATTGCACCAAGTTTTGACCTGGTAAGCCCTTTTTCCTGTAGGATTCTGGCAAGTACCGGAAATGCTGTAATACTCATGGCAATTCCCATGAATAAAGCAAAGGATATAAAACTAATCCCATCAGGAGCATATTCATTATAAATAAAATAAGCAAGGCCCATCCCAAGTGTATATGGTATAATAATACTTGCATGACTGATGATAACTGCCCCATAAGCCTGTTTGCTGATCGCTTTAAGGTCAAGCTCCATACCAATAACAAACATAAAAAGTATTAAACCGATCTGGCTGAGGAAATTGAGCGTTACCAATGATGCTTCAGGAAATAAAAATTGATTTATTTGTGGAAAAAACGAACCAATAATTGATGGGCCTAATATGATGCCTGCAACTATTTCACCAATAACTGCAGGTTGTCCGATCTTCTTAAATACAAATCCAAAAAGTCTTGCAAATGCTATTATGACAATGATCTGTAAGAGAAGAACAGCCATTGGTTCAGTAAGGTTGTGGTTAAATGAATCAGTAAAAACAGTGAAACTGCTTGAATTATTTGTTGTAATGGTTTGTGCTGTTTGCCGGGCTTTTAATGTTGGGTTTTGCAAGGCTTGTCCCTGTTCAGCGATCCAATAAATTGCAAAACCTGATCCGGCAATGATCAGGATGTAAAACAACGTACTCCATTTTGTTTTCATATCTAACAAGTGGTTTTTATGGGGGCATTTCAAATTGTCGTATGAACATGTTTCTCGTGGGCGGTGGGGACACCGCCCACGGCGGACAGCCCCGGTTGGTGTCCCCACCAACCGGCGACAATTTGAAATGCACCCGTTTTTATTCCAGCATTTTATTTAAAAAGTATTCTAAAAATTCCGATAAAGTTATCCGTTTTTTATTTGATAAAGTTTTTATTAAATCATTATTTTAATGATTTTTGAATGAGGGATTAAGATACATTTGTACCCGTTCTGATATCACTAAAAAATGTGTGATAAATTGCGAATAAAAATTAATGAGCAGATTATGAAAAAATTATGTTTTTTGTCCGGGTTGATCTTATTTATTTTCAATACAAATGCCCAGATGGTGCAATTAGCTGATGGTCCGGTATTTACTGATACCATACCGGGGTATTCGAAAATATTGCATATGAAAAACTATAGTACCATGTTTTTTCATATAAATTTTAATACAGGAATAAATATTCATGTGTATGAGCCAAAATACCATGCAAAGACTGAAACAAATATTAAGCCAGCATACGGTAACCTCAATGCCGGCAGTATCGAAGGTATTTTTGAAATAAACAGTGATGCAGTGATCATGATAAGTAGTAAAGTGGAAAATACTATTTCACTTTACAGGCTAATCATTGATGGAACAACAGGGATGCTTAAAGATGAAAAACAAATTGCATCGCTCAAATTAATTCCTTTAAAAAAAGCGGATACAAAAATGGCAACAGCATGGCAACCTGGATTTCTGGTTCGTAAAGATCCCAATAGCGAAAACTATGCGGTAGCTATCACAAATAGTTTTGTTTCTGATACCAGTAAAAGAATAGAAATCATCTTATACGGAAATGATAATAAAGAAAAAAACAGGGCTTATTATTCATCAAAAATTGAAAAATTTAAATACCTGCAATTTGTTGATATGGCAGTGATTGGTACCGATAATGTTGCTGCATTTATTTATGGATACAATATAAAAGAAAATGAAGGGAAAGAAGGCGATCTGATATTAGCTGATCTTAATAAAGGAGAAAAATCTGTTGGCTTTACTGAATTGTATTATTCAAATGACCTGCTGATTGAAAATGGTATGATACGATATGATCCGCAGTCAAAACAAATATTATTATTGGTAACTGCAAATGTCCAGAGCGATTCAAATAAAATTCATTCAAACCTGTCTTTTATAGATGTGACAACAAGAAAAATTTTGTCAAATACCATGCTTCCCGGTGAAAAAGTGCAGAAACGTTATGAAGAAATATCCAGAGGCAAATCAGATTATACCGGCATTCCACAAAATTTAATCATTAATGATAACAGAACATATACTATTGTATTTGAAGAAATGGAATGGGGTAAAAAGAATGATATTCCATATACTGTCCTGAAAAACCTTGCTGTGATTACCTATGATTATGAAGCCGAACCCAAGAGCAATTATTTTATGGCAACTGATCATGATATTTCAGATATTCTAATGCCTTCTTTTTACCAATACAAAAGGGAAATTGGCGGACAGCAATCTGTAAATGGAAATCAATACAAATCAAGTGTGTACATCAGCGACGGGCGCACCAGTTGTGTATTATTGAATGATTCGGAAAGCAATGGAAATACAGACGCATATTACTATCAGCTTGAAGATAAAGTAGCAGTTCCGAAGCGGAAATATGTTTTTGGCAAACCCAATGATAAACATGAGCACCAATCTGCCATGTTTACCATATATGATTATTTTAAGGCGGATAATTTACTCATTACTTTAAAAACGGAAAAAGAAGGACCACATCCCGGAGTAAGACTGGTTTGGTTACAGCCATGATCATTATCTGGCTTAGTTTTAAATAAAGTGTTTAATTATTCTTTGTGCATTATTTAAACCTTTTAAACGGCTTCATTTTACTTGGGTTTATAATTGGTATCTTTATTTCAACTATTACGTATGCACGAATTTGACACTATTATCATTGGTTCAGGAGCAGGTGGTTTATCAGCCGCTCTTTGTTTGGCACGTGCAGGACAAAAAGTTGCTGTCATAGAACAACATTATGTTCCGGGAGGGTGGTGCCATAGTTTTTATATAGATGGTCATCGCTTTAGTCCTGGTGTACATTATATAGGCCTTGCGGATGAAGGTCAGTCAACAAACTATCTCTATAAAGGATTAGGTATTGCAAATGATCTGGTTTTTTTTAGAATGAACCCCGATGCGTATGAGCATTGCTGGATCGGAGATGAAAAAGTTGATATGCCTGCAAAAATTGATCGTTTGTATGAATCACTTTCAGAAAGATTTCCTAAAGAAAAAAAAGGATTAAAAAAATATCTGGAACTTGTAAAAAATGTAAGCCGGCAAATTCACCTAATTCCAAAAATGAAAGGCTTCTGGGATAACATAACTATTCCTTACCGGACAAGGCATTTAGGTAAATATGGGCTTTTCAGTTTAAAGCGGGTAGTAGGATGGCATATTAAAGATCCTCTGTTACAGAAAGTGATCAACATACAATGTGGCGATCATGGCCTGGCACCTTCAAAAGCAAGTTTTCCTTATCATTGTGCATTAATGGATCATTATTTTGAAGGAGGATTTTATCCGATGGGTGGGGGTGGCGCCATCGTAAAAGCTATGACCAAGGGGATTAAAAAATATGAAGGAGAAGTTAGAACCGGTGTTGGGGTGAAACGTATCCTACTGGAACGAACAGCCGATAATAAAAAATTCTGTGCAGTTGGAGTGGAGTTAGTAAACGGTGAAAAAATAACCACTAAAAATATTATTTCAAATGCTGATCCTGCAGCAACATATAATATGGTCGGGATAGATAATCTAAGTAAAAAATTACAGCAAAAATTAGCAAAAACACGTTATTCGGTAACCTCATTGATGTTCTTTTTAACGGTGGATATGGATTTGCGGAAAGCAGGCCTTGATTCCGGTAACATATGGATGATGCCAAACCGTGATATGGATGACCTGCATCATGATCTGAATGAAGTTGGTTTGTTCGAGATGGATGAATTTACCGGTCTTTTTATAAGTTGCTCTACTCTTAAAGATCCATCAAGTTACAATGGGAAACATCATACCCTTGAAGTTGTTACTTTTATTGATTACAGTACTTTTCAATCAGCGATTCAAAATGAAGGAAGGGACTCTGAAGCGTATAAAAAATTCAAGGAACGTATCAGTAAAAAATTAATGAACAGCCTTGAGAAAGTTGTGCCGGGTATCAGTAAAAATATTGTTCAGCTGGAATTGGGGACACCTTTGACGAATGAATATTATATTCAATCGACTTTGGGAAATGTTTATGGTACCGAAAAAGGATTTTCACAAACCGGACCTTTTTCATATCAGGCTAAAACTGAAATTGATAACCTGTATATGTGTGGTGCAAGTATTATGTCGCATGGAGTGGCAGGTTCAAGTTATTCAGGCGTAAAAACAGCTGCTATAATTCTTAATTGTGAATATGATGATTTATTGAAGGATGATGAATCTCAACAATTACGTGTGTATGATGCAGAAGATAATTCTCAATGGCCCGATTGGCTGCATCAAAAAATGGCTGATAAAAAAAGAAGAACAATGGGTCATTCTTTAGCTCTTTCAAAAGAAATATAATAAGTGGTACGATATGTATACTTTCCTTTCGGTATTAATAATATTTCATGAAAAAAATTAGTGCACTTTTTTTTGCTGTATGCTTATTATTAAAAGGATATACACAAAAAAATGTCACCAGATCTGACCAGCATAAAATAGGTACCGAAAATAATTTTCTCATAAACAATGGAATAGCCCATTCAGCAGAAAATCTTTCAACACTGTATATTGATTCTGCCAGGTATTATCCGTTTGCTCTTATTGCCGGGGGAAGTAAGGGCATTGGCTATGCAATTGCTGAAGCGCTCGCAAAACGAAAGTATAACCTGGTCTTAATTGCAAGACATATCGATAGTTTGGTTGCAGCAAAAAGAAAGCTGGAAACTATATATGCTGTTCATGTTGAAATTCTGCAGTATGATCTTAGTCTGAAAGAAACCGCAACTGAAATTGCACAATGGTGTACCGATAAAAATATTAACCTAAAAATGCTTTGTAATGTTGCCGGTATTGGCGGATCTAAAGATTATTTAAGCTTACCACTCGATTCACTTCGCTATATGGTTAATTTAAATGTAGAATCCTGCATGGCACTCAGTCTTACCTTACTTCCGCTGCTAGAAAAAAATGCTCCATCCTATATTTTGAATGTTGGCAGTATGGCAGCATTTGCCCCGATTCCGGCAAAAAATATGTATGCTGCAACAAAATCTGCCGTTGTTTTTTTTAGTTATGCCTTACGATACCAGCTAAAGAGCAAAGGTGTCAGTGTGAGTGTTCTATGTCCCGGTCCTGTATATACAAAACCTGAAATTGAAGCCGATACAAAAAAGAAACTGGGCTGGTTGGGCAATCAAATGGCTGTAAGCCCTAAACGGGTTGGTGAAATAGCTGTTAAAAAAACATTCAAAAAAAGATTGATGATCATTCCGGGTACGTTAAATAAAGTATTGTCTGTTGCTATAAGGATACTTCCCCGTAGGTGGGTAGTAGCACTTTATGGTAATTTGGGAGGGTAGCTGAATGGAATAAAATTTACCCGGCTGCTAACAAAATAAAACTGTGTTGTATGCCCTTATAATTGTTATAAATTAATACATTTTTATAAACCATTCCTGACCCTTTTCTTTTGACCATATGTGTCGGTAAAGTATTCTTTTGAAATATTTCACAACATAACCAGAGCCCCATGGCTGTTGCCGTTGGATACTCTCCGCTCATATGCTTAAAACGGGCAATCGTAACATCTTCATTCATCAAAGATTCACAAGTTGAATAATATTTCAATAAACGGTTATCCCCATTCTCGCCGGTTAGTAAAAGGTCAATTTTTTCTCCGGCCGGTAAATGTTTTTGTAAGAAATGTAGTAATTTTTCTTTCATCACTAATTCATCCTCATGATGCAATGTATCGACTGCGAGTAATTTGGCAACAGATCCTTTTTTGTTGCTATTCACGATGAATATGGCTGCAGCTTCACCGGCAATACTGCCTGGTGAATTTGTATCGTATAATGCGGTATTGGAAATAATATCTTTCTTATACCAACCGGATTTGTCTTCAAAATAATAATTATAGGGAGCAATATCATCCACTGCACCAACCAGGTAATTATTCAAAGGATTTTCAATCAACATCATATCTGCATCGATCAATGCAAATTCAAATGCAAGGCCTACATGTAAATGTGTAATATTATAACCATGGTTCTTGGTAAGCAATCCAATCTGTGCTGCAATTGCATTGGGTGTGCCCTGCACAAAATTCATAGGTGTTAGTAAGCCTTCTTCATAATCAATGATCTGGTAAAGGAATTTTACACAATCATCTTTTCCTCCATTGGCAGTTGCTATTATAATGCCGTCGGGCTTTTGATTATTT